>JANPCQ010000053.1:0-4117 GCA_031431055.1 Nitrosarchaeum sp. | reverse complement strand
CAACAGGCTTCTGAGCCTTGTATCTAACGCAAATTCCTTTACAAGTCATCTTAGTAATTTATTGTAGAATTCATAACTATATAAGTATGGATCGATAAAATATTCAAAATATTAACAGAAATAATGAAATAATTTTAAGTTATAATGCGATCAGTGTCATTTGTTTGCAAGAAAAACACAAAAACTTCAATAAATATGTATAGCTAATTTGAAATGAATTTTTTTAAAAAATATTAGGTATCAAATAGCTGTTTGATTAAATTTGTAGAAAATAGATGGCACTAATCTAATTACAATATATGAGAAAATTAATTTGATGTATACAAATTATAATTAATTATAAAATTTAGGAAAAATTATCCAGTTATAGAAAGTGGTAAAACAAAATGTCGGTAACCTTCTCTTTGTGAGATATATTTTGCTGAAAGCATATCACGTTTTCCTCTCTGATTAAAATTTTTAATTTTGAGACTGGTTTTACGTTCATCAACAAATTCTAACTCAAAAGAAGAACAAAATCTCAGATTAAGCATAGTTACTATTTCTTTTGCGATATTCATGTTACCATTTCCAATTTTGACTATCTTACGTTTGGCTCTCAAACCACCTAAAATTCTGATAATATGCAATACTGATTCTTCAACAGATGAATTAAAGGAACTTTCAATCTCTTGTCCAAAATAAAATATAGAAAGACCTATTCGTTGTCCAGGATCAACTCCAATGATTAGATCCTGTTCATAACCTAAATATAGTTTTTGAATAATCAGTCCCATGATGACCGTAGGATGGTGCTCGAAAATATCTTCATATAACATCGGTTTTTCACATTCTATAGGAGCTTCTCTTCTTGTGGTTAAAACCAAATGTCCATCATAAGTTGGAATATCTTCAGGAAATATAGAATCAAAAGATAATTTTAGAGTTTTTAGTGAAGTGAAAAATCTATAGTAGGATTTACCATATGTAGTCGCAATTCCAATACGAGTATTGAGTAGTGGATTGATATTTTAGAAAAGTGAAATATGTGATTTAGGTTTATGCTTTCAAAACAGTTGACATGACATGTTTCACTGCTTCATCAAAATGTGCGTCAATATTTGATTGAATTTCAGATAGTTTCAATTGACCTTCTTTGGCAATTTTTGCAGATTCTGCAGTTGCTTTTGCTTTAGAGGCATTTATGGTTACTTCAGCTTCTTTTGTGGCCATTTCTCGTGTTTTATCTAAAAGTTTGTCAATTTCATTTAATGCCTTTACTGATAGTTGTTTTTTCATGTCTGCAACTTTACTGTTAAGTGAATCCAGATCATCTTCTAATCCATTTAATGATTGAATAATTCCAGTGACTTTTGATTCAGCCATACTGCTCATGATACTTCAATTTCTTTAAATCCATTACTTAAATCATTCAATTTAGATGTGTTTTTAGGAACAAATATGGACAAAAAAAATTATCCAGAAGTTAAAAGTAGAATTGCTCTTGCTAGATCGCCTTTGGCTTCTTCTAGCGCATTTTTGGCCTTTTCTTCATCTACGCCAGCTTGTTGACTAACTAACTGAATATCCTCATCAGAGAATATCGGAACGTCTAGTTCTCGTTCCTCATAGCTATCTGCAGTAACTGTAAAAATGGAATTATCCTTTGCCTTCATCTCTGTAACAGATGGTTTTGTTACAATGATCTCTTTTTTGTCAGTCTTGATAATTACCTCTTGGACATTTGGGATCTCTTTCATATCAAGTCCCATCTTATCCATCATTCTTCGCATTTCACGATTACCGCCACGCATCATGATGATAATTCTCCGCTACGACTTTTTAAACTATCTCTGACCCTAATGGCCATTCCCCTATTAAAGTCAGAAATCATCTCAGAGGATAAAACTGCTTTTCCCACTGCAATCACTTTATCTTTATACAATATTGGAGTATCAGACGCAATTCGTATGTTTTTACCACACCATACAACATGTTTACAGAATACAGATTTTCCCTCTTCAACAAATGGTGCTGCGTCTTGATTAATTTCTAAACAATTTTCTTTGAATTTCTTACTTTTCAACAAAATCTGAGCAAAATAAGGACTAATAGCAAGACCACCATCAATTCTTAATGTACACAATAATTTTCCTTGGTGTGTTACAGTTCTAATTCTACCAGTTTTTCTTGAGAAAGTCATTTCAATGTTTTTAGGTAAATACTTTGAAACACCATTTCCAAATAATGCATCAAGCGTATACTTTAATTTTAAAACTTGGTCCACAGGCATAATACAATTTTTTCTAAATATTAGTTCAATGCTAGTATATACTATTAGAGCTAAACTATATAGATTGGATTTTTTAATGTAGATTGTGGAAGAAAGAGAGGAAACAAGAAAAATTCAGTTTACAGGCAAGTCGTCATACATAGTTTCACTACCTAAACAATGGGTTATGGATCTTGGACTAAAACAAGGAGATCAAATTAGAATGAGAAGAAAAGATTCATCAACATTAGAGATTTACCCACCAAAATTCGAAACAAGATCTCAAAAGAAAGAAGAGGCTACAATTGAGATAGATGATGAGGAAACATCATCAATTGTAAGAAAATTAATTTCTTTGTATTTTTTAGGTTATAAAACAATCAATATCAAACCAAAAACTGGAAGATTAAGTCCAAACCAAAGAAATACTGTAAAAGAAGCTGTAAAAAGAATGCTAATGGGATCTGAAATCATTTCAGATTCTAGTGGAGGAATTACTGTTCAGGTTCTTGTCAATCTACTAGAACTCTCTGTTGATGGCGCATTCAAGCGAATGATTCATCTAGCTAAATCAATGTCAAATGATGCAATTTTAGCAATGAGAGAAAATAATTTGGAGCTTGCACAGGAAGTAATCAACACAGATGATGAGGTAGACAGATTTGGATTTTATATTATTCGACAGTTAAAAATTGCAATTCAAAATGAACATATGTTAAAAGAGATGGGTTTTAGAAATGCTAGAGATTGTCTTGGATATAGATTAGTTGTAAAAAATATTGAAAGAACAGGGGATCATGCAGCATTTATTGCAAAGGATGTATTAGAATTCAAAAAACCAGTAAAGAAAGACATAGTAGAAAAAATTGAAGAAATGAATGAATTTGCGTTATCTGTTTTAGATGATTCATGTTTGGCATTATTCAAAGAAGACTATGTACAAGCTGAAAAAACAATTGAGAAGACAAATGATATTATAAAATATGAAAAAAGGGTAAGAGATGCATCAAAATCACTCAAAGATGATGAGGAAATCTACAGAATTAGAAGAATGACAGAAAATATTAGAAGAATTTCAGAATATGCTAGCGACATAGCAGAAATTGTTCTTAATATGAATATAGAAAAATCATTAAAGAAAATAGCATAATTATGCGTGAGAATAGAGTTATGTCCAGATAGAAGTACATAAGTCAAATAATTTACCAGTGTCATTTGTTGTAATGAAAAAATTAGTGAAGCTTTAACTTGAGTAATAATGGTAATATTGTAAATAAAATGAATACTGCAATACTAATTACATATGATAAAGAAGATGCTGTGACTGAAGCTGTAGGATTATGCGATGCTGCAGGAATACAAGTCATACATACAATAAAACAACATTTTCTAAAGAAACCAAAGTATGGAATTAGCGGGGGGGTTTTAGAGAAATTAGAAGAGATGGCAGGAAAACTCAAACCAGATGTTATTATTTTTGATGAAATACTAAAGCCAAGTCAAAATTATAATCTAGCATCTGTATTACACAGAGAAATTTTAGATAGAGAAGCATTAATTCTTGAAATTTTTGAAAGCAGAGCATCCAGTGCTGAATCGAAATTGCAAGTAAAGTTAGCCCAATTACGATATGAACTAGTCAGGGCTAAAGAAAAAGTGCGTCTTTCTAACATGGGAGAACAACCAGGATTTATGGGAATAGGAAAATTTGAGATTGATGTTTACCATGATGATATCAAACATAGAATGCAATCTATAAAATTAAAACTTGAAAAAGCTGGAAAACAAAGAGAGCTTCATCGACAGGGAAGAAAAAGACTTGGATTCAAAACCATATCTCTTGCAGGATATACTTCGTCTGGAAAA
>JANPCQ010000052.1:0-11684 GCA_031431055.1 Nitrosarchaeum sp. | reverse complement strand
ATATTTTCTTCTAGAATTTTTAGGCATTTTTTTATTGCTTCAGGGAGTTTATCGTCCATTGATATCATCTAGAATTAGCATAGTAAATGATTTTCGATGTACAAGCAGGACTTATTTTTGGAGTTTTTCTCGCAGATAAGGCATTACGTGGCTTGCAAATTTGTCAATTGAGCCAAAGTAGTTTTTACCCCAGAATCTAATTACAAAGTGGTTTACACCAGCTTTCATGAATCGTTCAAATGTTGGAATGATATCATCTGGTGTACCAACAGCAGTTGATGAACGAGCAATTTTATCAGGAATTTTTGTTGCTGCTTCTCTCATTTTGACAATCCAAGACTGATCAGACATTGAATATTCTGTAAAGTATTTTACAAAATCAAATCCTTCAATTTCTTTAATACCATGAACGCGTAACACTTCTGGTTTGAATAAACTTACTTTTACTGCTTCTTTCATTTTTGCCCAAGATTCTTCTGCATCTTCTGAAAAGTAAACATCAATATCTAATGCATATTGAAAAGTATCTTTTTCTTTTTGAGTTCTGTTATGTGTATTCATAGATGTTTGAATTTGTTTTGCATGATCTTCAAACAACTCTGGTGTGTAACCGATTGGCAACCACCCCTCTCCAAGTTTTCCAGTAAGTTCCAAAGTACGTGTACCACCTGATGCCATGTATGTTGGTGGATGAGGTTTTCTAATTGGTGGTGCTTGAAGACATGCACCTTCTAATTTGTAATATTTACCATTATAATTTACAGTGTGATCAGGAGTAGAACCATACAAAGTTTTGATGACTTGAATTTGTTCTTCCCATTTAGAAACTGGTTTTTCAAATGGAATACAAAATTCTTTTAGATTTTGAGCCTCGCCTGCACCAATTCCTAAAATTGCTCTTCCTTTTGAAACTCTATCAAGTGTAATTACAGCTAGTGCAATATTTGATGGATGTCTTCTAATTGCATCAGTTACACAGGTTCCTAATTCAACATTATTTGTAACTGCTGCAATTGCAGATAACATTACCCAAGGATCTAAAACAATTGCGTTTTTCCATTGTGGAACATTTGTGTGATCCATATAGAAAACAGAATCATAACCTGTTTTATCGGCAAGCATGCAAGCAGTTAAAATTTGATCTTCAGTGTATCCTGCTCGGGCAACATTTAATCCATTTTGAATACCGAATTTTAATGGTTTTTCAGTAATCATACACTGAAACAACAATATCAGCATAAATAAGTTTAGTCAAAGCAGCCAATTCTGTAGTTTATTAATAAAATAGAAAAAATGTAAAAAATATAGGAATTTTTACAGATTACCTGATTTAATATCTTGTAGACACTTGATGATGTCTTCTTTGGAGATTGAAATTGGGTTTGGATCCAAATGTCCTCTGTCAGTCATTACAGTATCTGCCGCAACTGAAACATCAGCTTTTAGATCAAGTTTGTCAAAGCCTAGCTTTTTCATGGCTTCCTTGAATCGATCATAGAAGATGGATTTGTTATGCTTGTGTGCAACTGTAGTACAAGAAGACAAAGAATAGCCATGTGGTACTCCTTCATTTGAGAAAACATATGATAGCGCATGTCCAAGTGTAGTGGAACAGTTACCAAATCCAATACCAGATAACATTGAACCGTATGGATAGTTTTCTGGTTTGTTATTCATTATTGCATCATATAGAATTTCAAATGCTTGTTTACATAAGGTTCTTGTAAAGTCATTTCCAAGTTTACTGTCATAACCTTCTGTTGCTTGAGCACATGCATCACAGACAGAATTTTTTATGACTTGCTCTGGAGTGCCGTCCATAAAATAGGAATCCACTACTGCCATGTCAGCAAGAAATCTATCTTCTCGTAACAGTTTCTTTTTTCCATCAAACTTCAAAACGCAATACGTTGTCATTTCAGCTCCAGTTCCAAAGGTAGTTGGAATTAAGATTTTTTCTTTTTTCATCTCTGGTGCAGCATATTTTACTACATCCATTGAACTTCCTCCACCTAATCCAATTAGAGCAGATGGGTTTTTGTCTTTGAATTGTGAAATCACAGCGTTGACATCATCAATTGATGGTTCAGGTTTTACTTGATCATACAGCATATAGTCCTTAATTCCCATTTTGGCAAGCCATTTGTCAGAAAGTTCTGGAGGAACAGTTGTAACAACTAGGGCATTTTTTGGATATTCTGTTTCACCAAGTGCATTTTTTCCAAATTTGATAACTTTTGGAATGCGTACTGTGTACATAAATCAGAGGCATCATTGATTATTATTATATCTTGCAGTAAGAGAAAATTAGCATATGATTATTCAGAATTATGAAGATTTAGCAACATCTGATAGAAAAAGAGAATGCTTGGATATTTTGGAGGCAGGACTAAGAGCTGCAGAGCCAGAGAACATCATACCAAAATTTGTCACTCCAGAAGAAATTAAAATTAATGGAAAAATTCTCAAACTACAAGGCTTTTCAAATATTTACACAGTAGCATTTGGAAAAGCTGGAGATTCTATGACAAGGGCATTAAATGCAATTATTCCAATTAAAAGTGGGATCATAGTAATTCCAAAAGGATCCAAATCAAAAATAAAAGGCAAAAAATTCCAGATTTTTAATTCTGGACATCCAAAACCAGATCAAACAAGCATAAAAGCTGCAAAAGAGGTGACAAAATTTCTTCAAAATAGAAGAGACGGAGAATTGGTAATTTTTCTGGTGTCAGGCGGAGGATCGTCATTACTTGCCATTCCAGATGACATAACATTAGATGATAAAATCTATGTAACCAATCTACTGTTAAAATCAGGAGTCAATATTCAAGAATTTAATTGCATTAGAAAGCATTTGTCAAAAATAAAAGGAGGCAGACTAGTTGAAAACATCAAATGCCATGGAATTGGACTTGTGATGTCAGATGTTGAAGGAGATGATCTTTCATCTATTGCATCAGGGACAACATACATGGATAATACCACTTTTCTAGATGCACTAAATATAATCAACAAGTACAAATTAAAAAACAAAATTCCATTAGAAATTCTACAAATACTTGAAGATGGGTTTAAAGGAAAAATTCCTGAAACCCCAAAAAAAGCAAAGATAGAAAATCACATCATTGCAAACAACAAAGATTGTCTAAACGCAATGGAAACCAAAGCCAAAGAATTTGGATATAAAGTAAAAACAATACAAGTGTTTGGCAACATAAAAGATGCCACACAAACAATTATGGAAAACATACCAGAGGGACAAAAAAGTTGTCTCATTTTTGGCGGTGAAACTACAGTTGAAGTCATTGGAAAAGGATCAGGAGGAAGAAGTCAAGAATTAGTTTTAAGAATTTTAAAGAATTCACAACATTTGAAAAAAATGATCATTTCATCAATGGGAACAGATGGAATAGATGGAAATACATTTTTTGCAGGAGCTATAACAGAGAACAATAAAATAGATGAATCAATAATAAAGGAATTCTTAAAAAACAGTGACTCTGGAAGGTTTTTTCAAAAACAAAAAAGCAACATCAGAACAGATTCTACTCACACAAATCTGATGGACATAGGCGTAATATTGAAATAAATTTAGTTGCACAAAACTTGTTTTTCTATTTTTTCTTTTCTCATTCTAGCTATAACTGCAGCCAATTGTGCATCATGAATTTCATCAAGTGTTTCGCACATACCAAAAGAATATCTTACATATACTTAAACAATGAATGAAAATTTTGAAGTATTATTCTGAGATTTTATTATGAATGTTTAAAATGTATTCTGTAAAATGAATAAATTTTTAATTGAAAATAGGTTGCTTGAAATATCATAATAAGCATATTGTACTATGAACAAAAAAAGTATGAGTGAATGTGAAGAACCATCCTGCATATGTAAGTGTCATGAAGAAATAAGACATAGAAGAAGGATGAGAGGGTAAGACATGGAAATAGCATATATCTTGATACAGTGTGATTTGGGTTCAGAAGAACAAATCATTAAGGAAATTATGAAAATTCCAGAGATAAAAGAAGTCAGAGGAACATATGGAATCTATGATGTTTTTTGCAAGGTGCAGTCAGACACTAAAGAAATACTTGATCAAGTAATTACCAACAAAATTAGAAAGATTCAAAAAATTCGTTCAACTATAACCTTGCATTATATTCCATCACAAGGGGGCAAGTAATTGTTAGAAAAACCATTTAATCCAGATTTATTGTATAATGGAATTGTACATTATTACATGGATAAAAAAGGATATTCAAAAGACAAGGCAAATTCAATTGCACAGACAGTAGTACAAAGAGAAGTGCAAAGAAGAATATGTAAAAATGAAAAGTGTAAGCATTTCTCACATGATCATATTAGAAATTCAGAAACATGCTTGGTGCTAGATTGTGATTGTGGAAAATTTTCAAATTAGATAAAAGCATCCAGAGAATTTTCACGTAATGGTTGTGCACTAATTCCAATTTTTCTTAGGTGTTCAGCAAATTCCTCGACAAACCCATGAATAGTATAAACCTGCTTTGCTCCTGAACGTATCACCATATCCACCAGCTCATTAAAATCACAATGGTCACTCATTGGAATGGAATAATCTGAACGTCTTCCAAATGCAAATCTAGTAGATTGCGCCCAACCACTAAAACCAATAGTGACTGCGCCATATTTTGATTTCATGTCTTTGAGAAATTGATTCTTTTCAGACATCATTGGTGCTACCATTACCCATGGTTTTTTGGATAATAGTCCATTTTCTTCTGCTTCAGAATGGCTAATTCCATCATTTAGAGAGACTCCAAGTTTCTGATGAAGTGTGTTCATTTGTTTTACAGAATCATGAAAGTAAAGAGGACCCCAATGCCCAAAGAGTTGAGTAATGGTTTGAGCTTTTCCTAGCTGATATCCCAATAATATAACAGGAATACCTTTTCCATAAAATTCTGAAATTAACTCATTTACTTGTTTTTGTATTTCTTCTAATTTTGGAAAGATGAATTCAGGTAAACCAAACGTACACTCTGTGATCAGTGTGTTACATTTTGGAATAATTGCACCTTTTAGAAATCCACGACTTCGTGTACAAATATCACCAGTATAGAAAATATCATCAAAAAGTAAACCTCTTGCGCCTAAAATATGGCCACTGTCAATTAATGAAAAATCATCAATACTTTGGAGGTGATTTTCCATCTTAAAGCCTCTAAGATTAGCAATTTCGCTGGTCTCAAGGGACGAAAGTATTGTACCACCATTTTTTGATGGGAGATGATCAGAGTGTGCATGGGATACAAAATTCACTCCAGCAGAATCCGGATTTTTTGGATCCAAGTATACCCTTTTACCATTAATCTCACATAGGATACCATTTTTCGTCATCTTAATAGAATGAGGCACTGTCAAACAAAATAATTAGATTTGATATAAATTGCAGGTTTGATCTACTATTGACTAGTTGCTAAATCTGGGAATTTTAATTTCAGGTCGCGGGAGCAATATGGAAGCTATTTTAAAATCAATTAAACGTAAAAAAATTCCCATAAATCCAGCTGTCATCATATCAAACAAATCAGATGCCAAAGGCTTGAAGATTGCACAGAGATTAGGCATTAAAACAGAAGTAATTGAAAGTAAAGATTTCAAAGGGAGTAGATTAGAATACGACAAAAAAATAATATCAATACTAGAAAAGTATGGAGTCACACCAAAAAATGGACTGGTATGTTTAGCAGGATTTATGAGAATAATTAGTCCAGAATTTGTGAAAAAATACAAAAATAGAATTATCAATATTCATCCAGCTTTACTTCCAGCTTTTCCAGGACTTGATGCACAAAAACAGGCAATAGAGTACGGTTTAAAATATTCAGGATGTACAGTACATTTTGTAGATTCAGGTGTGGATACAGGACCAATAATTTTGCAATCAATAGTCAAAATAAAAAAAGGCGACACAGAAAAAACATTATCTAAACGTATTTTGGCAAAAGAACATCAAGCGTATCCTGAAGCCATTAGATTATTTGCAGAAAAGAAAATAAAAATTTCAGGTAGAAAAACAATAATTAGCTAAGAGTCCGGTCCACCAAAAAAATACAATACAATTAGTTCTTTGGAATTTCCATGAAAAAAATGTTCTACTTTTTTTCCTACAAAATACATTTTATTTTCAGAAATAGGATAATCCACGTCTTTGATTTTTAAAAACCCATCACCCTTGAGAACAAAATATACTTCATCACTATCATGAGGCTCTTGTGTATCTTTTTCTCCAGGTTGCAATACCAATACACCGACAGCCAGACTTTCATTATTGATAAAAGTATGAAAATAATTATTGCTTTTTTTTTATTTTTTCGATGTATTCGTTTATGTTAAAAACTAATTTCATGTTATTGTGAAGCTACAGTGTAAAATTTTGGCTCGGGTAGTTTTTCCATGTATGATGTAGCCATGGAGTGAAGTTTTTCGTGTTCTGGGCTTTGATGCATTTTACTAAATTTTTCAAGATTCTCAAATTCTACTAACACACGATGTTTACCGTCTTTAGTTTCCAAAAGGCGCCTATTTACAAACCCATCAAATTTTGATACGATTTTGTTTGATTCAGAAAACCATTTTTTAAAGTTAGCAACAGAATCAGGTTTTATTTGAATATCAGATATCACTATAAACATGATATCACCTTCAAATGCTCACATAATTTTGTTTCTCAGATTTTCAAATTCAGATTAATGTGCTTCAAGGATTAAATATCTACAAGCCAGAAATATTCTTAATGACAGGCATCAAAATAGACGGAATAAAGATTGCCCAAGATGTAAAAGACAGAGTTAGAAAAGCTGTTGAAGAATTAAAGAATCAGGGAATTAATCCGTGTTTGGCAACTGTTCTAGTTGGAGATAATCAAGCATCTGCCACGTATGTGAAAAATAAACACAAAGCATGCGAAGAAGTAGGAATTATCACCAAAGACTTCAAGCTGGCATCAAACATCACACAGTCAGAATTAAATAAAATAATTGATGAATTAAATAAAGACAGATCAGTTCATGGAATTTTAGTTCAATTACCATTACCTAATCAATTAGATGAGTTTATCATAACATCTAGAATTTCTCCACTAAAAGATGTGGATGGTCTTACACCACACAATGCAGGTTTGCTTGCAATGAAAAAAGCAGCACTTGTTGCTTGTACACCACTTGGCGTAATGGAAATATTTGATTATCACAATATAGAGTTGAAAGGAAAAAATATCGTTTTGATAAATCGAAGCAAGTTAGTAGGAAAACCACTATACCATTTACTTTTGGCAAGAGATGCAACAGTAATTACATGTCATTCTAAAACAAAAAATATCAATGAATTATGTCAGCTAGCAGACATTATAATTACAGCAGTAGGGGATAGAAGCAAATTTACATTAACACCAGATATGATAAAAAAAGATGCAATTGTAATTGATGTTGCAATATCAAAAGATAAAGAAAAACTTGTAGGAGATGCAGATTATGATCAGATTATTCAAAAAGCATCTTATGCGACACCTGTTCCAGGAGGAGTTGGCCCCATGACAGTTGCAATGTTATTGAAAAATACAATAACAGCTGCATCATTGAGTAGTCAAATTGAAAGATAATTCTGAGAAAACATCACTACGAAAGTTACTCCTTGAGAAAAGAGATGGTACATCTTTTGATTTAATGAAAATTGCAAGTAAATCGATACTAAAAAAGCTAAAAAAAATTGAAACATTTAGAAATGCACAAAAAATAGGTGCGTACTATCCAATAGGTAGTGAAATATTGACACAAGACATCATGCAAGAAGCTCTAAGTGAGGGAAAGGAGATATTTTTGCCCAAAGTGGTAGGGAAAAACATAGAATTTAGAAAAATCGTGAATTTGAGCAATCTAGAAAATGGTAGTTTTGACATAATGGAGCCTCGTAACGAATGTCCTGTGGATAATAATCTGGATGTGATACTTGTTCCTACAGTGGGAATATCTCCAAAAGGAGTAAGACTAGGATACGGTCATGGATTTTATGATAGATTTTTAGCTGAGAATAAAATCAAAACAATATCGTTAACATTTGAAAAACAGATTGTAAGAAATATTCCACAGTCAGAACATGATGTAATTATAAATTGGATCGTTACTGAAGACAGAATAATAGATACATCAGATATAAGATAGACCTTTTTTGCCGATATCTTTTCTATAGTATTTGTGAGGCCAGGAAATTTTTTCTGCAGCAATGTATGCATTTGAAATTGCAGATGCCAAAGTATCACCAAGTGCAGTGACTCCTAAAACTCTTCCACCGTTTGATAAGATTTTTCCATCTTGTTTTTTTGTTCCTGCATGAAAGACCATAGCATTTTTAGGAATTAAATCAAATCCGAGAATCTCTTCATTTTGTGGATATGATTCAGGATAACCTTCAGATGCCAAAACAATACAAACTGCGGATTGGTTTTTCCAAGTGATTTTGGGCATCATAGAGAGGGTTCCATCTACACTTGCAACAAAATAATCATACAAATCAAAATCCATCCTCATTGTAATTGGCTGACATTCAGGATCACCCATTCTGGCGTTATACTCTAAGACATATGGTTCGTTGTTCTTAATCATTATTCCAGCATAGAGAAATCCTTTGAAGACAATACCTTCATTTTTCAATGATTGTATTGTTTTATTGATGATTTTGTTTTGGATTTTTTCAGCAAGGGTATCATCAATAACAGGAGTTGGCGAATAGGCGCCCATTCCGCCTGTGTTAGGGCCTTTATCATCATCAAAAATTCTTTTGTGATCTTGGCTTGATGCCATAGGTATTGCAATCACACCATCACATAATGCAATGTAAGATGCTTCAATTCCATCAATTCTCTCTTCTACAATAATGCGATTACCAGCATCGCCAAATGTCTTTTTTACCAATATTGTATTAATTGCAGCAATTGCTTCATCAGCATTATTACAAACGATCACTCCTTTTCCAGAAGCTAGACCATCTGCCTTGACTACAACATTGTAATCAAGGGATTTGACATATTCTTCTGCCTTTTTTGGATTATCAAAGATTTCAAATCTTGCAGTTTGTATGTCATTTCTTTTCATGAAATTTTTTGCCCAAATTTTACTAGATTCTAGTTGTGCTGCTTTTTGAGATGGACCAAAAATTTTGAGATTCATTTGGTTAAATTTATCTACAATTCCTGCAGCTAAAGGAGCCTCAGGACCAACTATCGTAAAGCAGTTATTTTTTTGTGCAAATTCCACTAGTGCATTCAAATCATTAATGTCAATGGGAATATTATTTTCTGTTCCACCATTTCCGGGCGCTGTAAAAACTTTGTCAACTTTGGAGCTTTGAGATAATTTCCAAGATAAGGCATGTTCGCGTCCGCCAGAACCGATAACTAAAACATTAACCAATAAAAATTATCTTTCGCTCAATTATATAATGCCACTCCCATATCAAAATCTAAGATGAAACTTTCATCAAAATTCGATGCAAAGGCAATTGAATCTGAGATAAAAGAATACGTCAAATCAATTGATGTTGAAAAATTAATCTTTGAATCAGACAAGCCTGAGAAAATAATGTTTATCGAAGGTCCACCCACTATGAATGGGGTTCCACACGCAGGGCATCTTAGAGGACGTGTGATTAAGGATCTATGGTACAGATTCAATACATTACAAGGAAAAAAAATTGTGTTTAATGGAGGATGGGACACACAAGGACTTCCAGTTGAATTACAAGCAGAAAAAGAGCTTGGAGTAACTGGTGGCAAGTCAGAAGTCATAGAAAAAGTTGGCATTGAAAAATTAGTTGAGGAATGCAAACGTATTGTAAAAAAATTCAACGCCAAATGGATTGAAGTAGATAGTTTACTTGGAATGTCATTTAACCATAACAAAGCATACTGGACTTATCGAGATGAATTTATTGAAAGAGAGTGGCAAATTCTCAAAAAAGCACATGAAAATAAAATATTAGAAGAAGACTTTACAGTAATTGCATATTGCCCAAGTTGCCAAACATCACTTAGTCATGCCGAAGTCAACCAAGGATATGAAGAAGTAAAAGATCCATCATTATATTACAAGGTTAAACTTGTAGATGAAGACGCATATCTGATTGTTTGGACAACAATGCCATTTACTTTAGTTACAGATGCAATGGTAGGACTGAATCCGGATGAAGATTATGCATATCTCAAAGTAGAAAATGAAACATGGATTGTTGGAAAAACAAGACTAGAAGAATTTTTCAAAGAAATAAACATCGAAAAATATGAAATTGTAAAGACTGCAAAAGGCTCAAAATTTGAGGGGAAAAAATACATCCATCCACTTTTGAGTTTAATTCCAGGACTGGGTGAATGTGCAAAAGAAAATAATTTTCACGTTACAGTGTCAGAAGAGTTTGTAGAAATCACAACAGGTAGCGGTCTAGTTCACTTGTCTCCTGCAAATGGTGAAGAAGACATTAAAATTGCAAACAAAAGAAAAGTCAAAGTATTCAACCCCATTAATGATCAGGTAAAGTTCACTGGTTTAGCTGGAAAGTATGAAGGAATGTTTGTCAGAGATGCAGATAAAATAATTGTCGAAGATCTCAAAGAACGTAATGCACTGGTAAAAATTGGAAAAATCAAGCACAAATATCCATTATGTTGGAGATCTCATCATCCAATTGTATGGCTTGCACGAAAAGGTTGGTTTTACAAACTAGACAGATTAGGAGACAAGGCAATTAGTGCAGCGGAAAGTGTAGAATACTTTTTTGAGCAGCCAAAAAATAGATTTTTAGGAATTATTAAAGAAAGACACCCATGGTGTATATCTCGAGAAAGAATTTGGGGATGCCCATTGCCAGTTTGGATATGCAATGATTGCAAAAAACAAAACTGGTTCTTTACAAGAAAAGAAATCATAGATTCAGCAGCAAAATTACCAGACGGGCCAAATTTCGAATTACATCGCCCATGGATTGATAACATCACAATAAAATGTAAACAGTGTAGCAGTACAAATACAAAAAGAGAAGAATATGTTTTAGATACATGGCACAATAGCGGTTCAGCTCCGTATTCATCATTAACAGATGAAGAATATTCTAAAGGAATACCTGCACCATTTTTCACAGAAGGTATTGATCAAACAAGAGGATGGGCATATACTCTATTGATAGAAAATGTAATCTTAAACAACGGGCCAATTCCACCATTCAAGTCATTTTTGTTCCAAGGTCATGTACTTGATGAAAAGGGAGGCAAGATGAGCAAAAGCTTAGGAAATGTGATAGACGGAGCAGAATTGCTTGAAAAATATCCTGTGGATTTGATTAGATTTTATTTTATCTGGAAAGCAAGTCCAATAGAGCCACTTAGCTTCAGTACTGACGAGTTAATGTCACGCCCGTATCAGGTACTCAATACACTGTTTAATTTACATCTGTATTTTAAACAAAATAGCGAATATGATAATTTTGATGAGACAAAAACAATCTCATGGGCAAAAGAAAATAAATTGCTAACATCGCCAGACATATGGCTTTTATCAAAATTACAAAAATTAATCAAAAAAATAACAGAACGTAATGAGACATGTAAATTCCATGAAGCCGCAAAAGCAGTTGATGATTTTATCATA
>JANPCQ010000051.1:0-1776 GCA_031431055.1 Nitrosarchaeum sp. | reverse complement strand
CGATTTACTATTTGTTTTAGGATTCTTGCAGATGCGCCCCAGATAATTTTATTTTGATATTCAAATGTGTACATTTCTTGAATTCTTTGGTGAGTTGGATTTGGATCATCTGCCATTGTTTTTAAAAAAGATTTGAGAGGTATGTGTAATATTTTTTCCACTTCGGAGTTTGCTGAAAGTGACGTAATTTCATCAACTATTGAGACAAATGGTAAAATAGTGAAACCAGAATTGAGAGTTACAACTGGTGCTAGTTGTCCTATTACTTGATTTTTTGAAATTCTCAAACCTATTTCTTCTCGAGTCTCACGCAATGCAGTTTCTAAAAGATCAGAATCATCAGGATCAAATTTCCCACCTGGAAATGAAATTTCCCCAGCATGAAATTTTAGATGTTTTGGTTTTTCAGTCATTACAATAATTGGCTCCTTACCATAAATCACAACAAGGATTGATGCAAGATTGTTTGTTCCATAATGTTCCAAGACAGGATCGATTTTACTTGAAAGTGAAGATCGTAGTAATTCCAAGTCCACTATGATTATAGCGATTATCTATTTTATTGAGTTTGTGTTTAAAGGTTTTAACCAAGTTAAATTTGAGATTCTTTATGGCTGTCATTTATGAAATAAATCCACCAAAGATTCCAGAAGGTGTCAAATTATCAAATGATGAAATAAATTCATTATTGTCAAAACTTGTACAAAGAGTTTCAGATATCAGTACGCTGTGTGACGGCATTCATGTAACAGATTCTGTTTTGGGAACTAGACGAGTTTCAGCATTAACCGCAGGAAAATTGTTAAAGGCAAACCATCCTAATTTGCAAATTACAATCAGTATGCGCGTAAGAGACAAAGATATGACTCTGATCAAACAAATAGTGCAAGAATCAATAGATCTCAGATTAGACGGAATTCTCGTCCTTAAAGGTGATCCGTCAAAAGAGAATCCAACTGATTCAGGTTTGATTCCAAGTCAGGTAGTCAAGCAACTAAACGAATTAGGTTATGGTGGGAGAATGAATTTTTTCCTGTCATTACTTAGTGAACCCAACTTTGAAAAAATTCAAAAAAAGATTGCTGCTGCACCCAAGGGGTTTATGACACAGGTGATTCATTCAGCAGAGCAGGTACAAAGAATTTCTGACAAACTAAGACCAAGTGGATTTAGAATTATTCCATGTATTTTGTTACCTACCGAAAAAAATGAAGGTTCTGCAAAGTTTTTGGAGCTAGATTGGTCAGGTTACAAAGAAAACCCTGCTAATTTTATCAAAGAAATTCACAGTATCGCAGGAGACGTACTAATCACATCGCCTAATGATTTCACATTTGCAAAAGAAACATTGAAAAAAATCTAAAGTACGAAATACTGTGATTCCGGATGATGCACTACAATTGCCGCAGTGGATTGTTCTGGAATAATTTGTCCAGATTCAGTTAATGTCATTCCAGATTTTTCTGGGTGCAGTAGCTTCCAAACTTGTTCATGTTGTAAGACGTCAGGACAGCTTGGAAAACCCCAACTGTATCTTAGTCCTCCTTTTGCTCCAAGTTTTAATTCAGATTTTATTTTACGGTTTATCCATTCTGCTAATGCCTCAGCTATCTCAACTGCCAAACCATGCAAATAGTATGCATCAGCATATTTGTCTTCTTTATTCCATTGCTCTATAACATCTGAAACTTTGTTTCCAACTGTAACTGCTTGAAATGCAACAATATCATCTTCTCCAAAATAATCAGTAAGACAAAGATGACTAGATTTTGAAGA
>JANPCQ010000050.1:0-11491 GCA_031431055.1 Nitrosarchaeum sp. | reverse complement strand
TAAAAAACAAAGAGGGAGCAATTGAAAATGCAGAAAAAATGCTTGGTAGGATAAAAGAAATTTTTGCGATAGTTGCAGTGTCACCACGTGCTGCAGGATTAGAACAAAAAAAGCCATACATCTTTGAAGCATTAGTTAGTGGCGGAGATGTTAAAAAACAATTTACACATGTCAAAGAATTATTAGGAAAAGAAATTAAAATTGAACAAATTTTTGAAACAGGTGCAACTATAGATGTTGCAGCAATTACAAAAGGTAAAGGTTGGCAAGGAGTCATACAAAGATTCGGAGTCAAGAAAAAACAACACAAATCAAGAAAGACCGTAAGAGAAGTGGCTTCACTAGGTCCAATTTCACCATCAAACGTAATGTATTCAGTTCCAAGAGCAGGACAAATGGGATTCCATCAAAGAACAGAATATGATAAAAGAATTATGATGATGGGTAATACAGAAAATAACCAGATAAAAATAAACCCAGATGGTGGATACAAACATTTTGGCTTAGTAAAAGGAGATTTTATTATTCTAAAAGGTTCAGTTCCAGGAACATATAGAAGATTAATTAAACTAAGAAGCCAAATTAGAAATGCACCAGTAAAAATTACCAAGCCAAATATTTTAGAGGTAGTAATATAATGAAAACAACGACACTTACAATAACAGGAACTAAAGATGGGGAAATGGAACTGCCACTAATATTTTCAACTCCGTTTAGAGCAGAACTAATTCACAAAGCATTCACAAATCTAACTTCACATAAATTCCAACCACAGGGGAGACATCCAACTGCAGGCATGGATGTAGTAGCAAGATCAAACGATCCACCAACAGGACAGCATACAGCACGTATTGCAAAAATGAAAGGTGGTGGTGGTGGAAGACAGGGTCAAGCTGGCGGTGTTGCATCAGTAAGAGGTGGAAGACAAGCTCATCCCCCAATTGTAGATAAAGTAATTTTCAAGAAATTAAATAAAAAAGAAAATAAATTGGCATTGTGTTCTGCAATAGCTGCAACAGCATCAAAAGATTTGATACAATCAAGAGGTCACAAAGTAGAAGATATCGAGTCATTTCCAATTATAGTATCAAATGATATAGAATCTATTTCAAAAGCAAGTCAAATGTCTAAAGTATTGGAAGATCTAAAATTGATGAAAGATGTCGAAAGATTACAAGCAAGAAAACCACGTACTGGAAAGGCTTCACTTAGAGGAAGAAGTAAAAAAGTTGGAAAGAGCGTATTGTTTGTCACAAAAGATTCATCAAAAATAAGTAAAGCATGTGGCACACTGCCAGGAGTAGAAGTAAGAGCAGTTAAAGACTTGAGCGTATTAGATCTAGCACCAGGTTCTGATCCTATTAGATTAACAGTTTATTCAAAAGCAGCAATCGAAGAAATTGCAAAAATAAAATCAACACATCTAGAATTAATGGTGAAAACACGATGAATGTAGATCAAGCAAGTAAAATCATTTTGAAACCATATATCACTGAAAAAACATTTGCTATGATTGAAAATGAAAGTAAGATTTGTTTTATTGTAGATAAAACAGCAAGTAAACCACAGATAATAGAGGCGGTAAGTGCATTATACAACCAAAAAGCCACAAATGTAAACACAGCAAGAACAATTTATGGTAAGAAGGCATTTGTCAAGTTTGAAACTACAGAAAAAGCTAGAGATTTAGCCACAAAGATAGGAATGCTATAATATGGACAATGAAATTTCATCAATACTAACAGAGGAGAAATAAGATGGTCAAAGAATTTCTATATCGTGGATTGCCAAAAGAAGAGCTAGATAACATGTCATTAGAGAAATTATTCCAAATATTCAATGCAAGACAAAGACGATCACTTACCAGAGGAATTACAGATGATAAGAGAAAGTTGATCGAGGAAATAAAATCTGCAAAAGCAGGAAAACTAAAGAATCCAATAAAGACCCATTCTAGAGATTTAATTATTCTACCATACATGGTAGGTGTTACAGTAAATGTTTTCTCAGGAAAAGAATTCGCTCCAGTTCTAATAAAAACTGAAATGATTGGTCATTATCTGGGCGAATATGTAATTACAAACAAAAGAGTCTCACATGGTGCACCAGGTGTTGGAGCATCAAGATCTAGTCTCTACGTACCATTAAAGTGATTGTTATGGGTAGATTCAAATACGCATTTCAAAATTTTGATGCAACAAAACATGTACGTTCTTCACTAAGAGAAAAAGACATTTCACACAAACATGCTCGTGAAGTAGCTGTTGCAATAAAGGGACTTTCAATTGAAAGAGCACGGGATTACTTACAAGCAGTAGTGAATAAAGAAAGAGCAATTGCATTTAGAAGATTCAACAATCAAGTTGGACACAGATCAGACCCGGGAATGATGTCAGGACGATATCCACAAAAAACAGTCAAAGAATTCATCAAGGTACTAGACAACTTGGAATCAAATGCAGAATACAAAGGAATGGATTTAGATAGATTACGAATTATAAACGCCACAGTACACAAAGGAGTTATTGTAAAAAGATTTATTCCAAGAGCAATGGGAAGCGCCACTCCAAAAAATAATGTATTGACACATGTAGAATTGGTGGCACAGGAGATATAACATGTCAGCAGTAAAAAATGTAATCAAAGATAATTACAACATGATGCTTCTCAAAGATTATCTAAGAATTGCAATTAAGGATGCAGGATTTTCACATGCAGAGATTTCCAAAACACCTATGGGAACAAGAGTTGCACTTCATGTAACACGACCAGGCATAGTCATTGGAAGAAAAGGTTCTGGAATTAGAGAATTAACAGAGAAACTTGCAACAGATTTTAAATTAAAAAATCCACAGATATCAGTAGTAGAAATTGAGAAACCAGAACTTTCACCAAGTGTAATGTGTAATAGAATGGCATCGCACTTAGAACGCGGTACAGCGTTTAGACGAGCTACCATGTGGACATTAAAACAAATTATGGAAAATGGTGCAATGGGAGTTCAAATAACAATTTCAGGAAAATTACGAGGGGATCGTTCTGCATTTGAAAAACACACTGCAGGAATTCTACCAAGAGCAGGACATCATGCTGAAGTAATTGTAGATGAAGACATTGCGCATGTAAAAACTGCAATGGGATTAATTGGAATTAGAATAAGAATTGCAAGAAATGAAAAATACATTCCAGAATTTGAATTTAGAACTCAAAAACCAAAGAAAGCAAAGCAAGTCAAAGATGTAGATACTGGAAAGATGAGAGATGAAACAGAAGTAGAATGTAAAGCACGAACAGAATCTGAACAAATTGCAATAGAAGAAGAAAAAATGAAAGAGCTTGAAACACTAGAAGAAGAAGAGGCGAAATTATTGTAATGACACGATTAAGTATGAAAACAATAAGGGAACTAAACGAGAAAGATCTAAAAAGTAAAATTCAAGAAACACGAAGTGAACTTGCAAAATTAAGAGTAGATGGTTCAAAAGGCACATTAAGAAAAGAAAGTGGCAAGCTAAAACCACTCAGACACGATATTGCAAGAATGATGACCAGATTAAATGAGACGAAGACAAAATGATTACAGCAGATAACATCACATCACATGAATTAATTGGATTACGCACAGAGATTGTAGAGTCGTCAAATCCACAAATCATAGGATTAAATGGAACAATAATAGATGAAACAAAATCAATGATCACCATCAACACCATAAATGGAACTAAAATGATTGCAAAATCAAATAACAGTTGGAAATTCTTAATCGATAACAAAGATGTCATTTTAAACGGTTCAAAAATTGCAAAAAGACCATTTGATAGAATAGGAGCAAAGGCATGACACTAAACATTGGATTAAAGGTGAAAACGCCTAGTAGAGAATGTACAGATGCACATTGTCCATTTCACGGTAAATTATCAGTACGAGGAAAATTGTTTGATGGTAAAGTTACAAGCAACAAAGCAAAACAAACAATCACACTACAAAAAGAATCACCAATTTACTATATGAAATTCAAAAGATATGCAAGAAGCAAAAATACAATTCATGCTCATGTACCTGAATGTATGGATGTTGAAACAGGGGATCATGTATTGACTGCAGAATGCAGACCAATATCAAAATCAGTATCATATGTTGTTGTAGAGGTTAAAGCATAATGGCAAAACAAGCAGGAAAAGGAGTGGCAGAATTTCGTCCTTATGTAACAAGAGCAATTCCTATTGGTGCGCGAGTAGTATGTGCAGATAATACAGGTGCAAAGATTTTAGAAATAGTAATGGTACAAAGACACAAAACTAGACATGCACAATTAGCAGCTGCCGCAGTTGGGGATTTTTGTAATGTAGTTGTGAAAAAAGGTCCTGCTGAATTAAGAAAACAGGTGTATGGTGCAGTGATAATTAGACAAAAATATGCAGTTCGCAGATTAAATGGTGTAAGAGTATGCTTTGAAGATAATGCAGCAGTTTTGATAACTCCAGAAGGAGAAGTCAAAGGAACTGACATTAAAGGACCAGTTGCAGCAGAAGCTTCAGAAAAATGGCCGAGAGTAGCTAATTTGGCATCAATGGTGGTATAAAATGAAACCAACAAAAATGCGTAATAAGTTGATTTATCGTGCAACATTTCATACAAGAAGTAAGCAACTAGGTAGTCAATTATCAAAAGATCTTCGTAAAAAATATGGTAAAAAAAGTGTAAGAGTTATCGAAGGAGATAGCATAAAAATTGTAAGAGGTGAATTCAAAGGAGTAGATGGTAAAATATCAAAAGTATCAACAAAGAAAAGCAGCGTTGCAGTTGAAGGAGTAAAAAAAGAAAAGACAAAAGGTGACAAATTTGATGTGTATATTCATACCTCAAATCTTCTAGTTACAGGCTTGAATACAGAGGATAAATGGAGAATTGCAAAACTTGAAGGAAAAAAACCAAGTGAAAAACCAAAAGTAGTCATAGAAAAAACAACAAAGAAAGAAAACACAACTAAAGAAACAAAAGTAACAAAGACTCAAAAAAAGGAAGTTGAAAAATAATGGTAAGCATCTCTGGAAGTAAGAAACTTAAAAGACAAATGGCCCCGCAATTTTGGGGAATTGGAAGAAAAGAGAAAAGATTTGTAATTACAGTTAGACCAGGTCCACACAAAAAAGAGTATTCTGTACCAACTGCAGTATTTCTCAGAGATGTACTAAAAATTGTAACTACTTTAAGGGAAGCAAAGGCTGTAATCTATACAGGCAAAGTCAAAATTGACGGAGTGGTCAGAAAATCACTTCACCATGCAATTGGATTGATGGATGTTGTAGAATTAGAAAATGTTCCAGAAATATATCGCCTAGTCCCAATGGAAGGAAAATTACTAAAACCATTACAAATTAAAGAGTCAGAGAAAGCAAAAAAATTAGTTAGAGTTACAAGTAAAACTACTATCAACAACGGTAAAATGCAAATAGGATTCCATGATGGCCGTTCAACAATTTCAGATACCAAAGTAAATGTCGGAGATACATGTTTAATACAAATTCCAGATCAAAAAATTCTTGAAGTAATAAAATTAGAAAAAGATTCACACGTTTTGGTAACTCGTGGAATTAACGCAGGGCAAATCGGTAAAATTGAATCAATAGAAGAGGGAACTTTTATTCTACCTAGACGAGCAGTTTTAATTTTAGGAGAGAGAAAAATTGAAATCCCAACAGACATCATAATGGTGATAGGAAAAAAGGAGCCTATAATTCAAATAAAGTGATCATATGTCTCAATTAACACAATCCCCAATGAAAAAAATATCTTTAGAGAAAGTTGTTCTAAATATGGGACTAGGAAAATCAGGAGATATTATACAAGTAGCAAAAAAGGCACTAGATCACATTTCAGGTAAAAAATCATGTGCACGTGATGCAAAAGAAACACAAAGAGAGTGGGGAGTAAGACAAGGAGAACCAATAGGTGTTGCAGTTACAATTAGAGGAAAAGATGCACGTGAATTACTCAAACGATTACTAGAGTCAAAGGGAAATCAAATCAATGGAAAATCTTTTGATAATTTTGGTAATTTTTCATTTGGAATTAAAGAACACATCGACATTCCAGGTGTAAAATATGATCCACAAGTTGGAATCTTGGGTCTTGGAATTTCAGTAACACTAGCTAGACCAGGATATGGAATTAGAAAAAGAAGTAAACATAAAGCAAGTGTTGGAAAATCACATACAATAAAAAACCAAGAAGCAAAAGATTATCTAGCTAAGGAATTTGGAGTGACGATAGTATAATGGCAAAAGATAGATCATATGAAGCTACAGGGAGAAAGAAACATGATTTCGGTAGAGGTTCCAAATGGTGTAAAAGATGTGGCGACTATACAGCTGTAATTCAAAAATATGATCTAATGATTTGTAGACGATGTTTCAGAGAAGTAGCAACATCTTTAGGGTTTAGGAAAAATATGTGATAATCATGCCGGCACAGAATGTTTTAGCAAATCTATTTGTCACATTATATAATAATGAAGCCAGAAGAAAAAGTGAATGTATTGTTCTTCCAACTTCAAAATTAGGTATTGAGGTTCTAAAAACACTTCAAAAAGATGGGTACATTGGAGAATTTGAGCACATAGACGATAACAGAGGCGGGAAATTCAAAATAAGATTATTAGCAAAAATTACAAAATGTGGTGCAATTTCACCAAGATTTAAAGTAAAAAATGAAGAGTATAATGATTGGGAGCAGCAATATCTGCCAGCATATAACCGTGGAATGTTGTTAGTAACAACAAACCAAGGCGTTATGTCACATCATGAAGCTGTAAACAAAGGATTGGGGGGATTTTTGATAGGATATGTCTACTGAGCAAATTGAAAAATTCCAAGAGATAGTGGAAATTCCTAAAGGAGTAAATGTCACATTAAAAAAACGTATGCTACATTTTCAAGGTCCATTAGGCAAAACATACAAAAATTTCAGATACATACCAGTCAACATAGAAATCAAAGATGGAAAAATAATACTTAAATCACAAGGTTATAGAAAAAGAGACTATTCAATATTACACACCGCAAGATCAATTATCAGAAATATTTGTGAAGGTCTAATTACAGGATATACAATTAAAATGAAAATAGTATTTGCGCACTTTCCAATTACTGTAAAGGTTCAAGACAAAACTATTTTGATTGAAAATTTTCAGGGCGAGAGATCAGCAAGAGTTACAAGAATCATCGGAAATACCAAAGTAGTTCCAAAAGGGGAGGATGTGATTTTAACAGGTGAAGTTTGGAATGACATCACACAGACTGCAGCAAATATAGAACTACGTAGTAAAGTAAAAGATAAAGATCATAGAGTTTTCCTAGATGGAGTCTATGCCTATGAAAAGAAAAAAGGAATAGAAAAATAACACATTTTTAATTTTTGATCATACCATATGACGCTTGATTCTGAGTTTTCAAAACAAACATCATCACTTATTGAACAAACATTGGAATTATACAAAAGTGCAGGTGCATCACCAAGAATAGGCCAATTATGGAATTGTCAAAACGTTGGTGATTTTCTTTGTGGTTTTTTTGTAGGCGAAATGGTGGGTTCTGCATTAAGTGCATTTCAGATTGTTCACAAACGTGAACCAACTGCAGAAGAACACATGGAAATAATTGAACTGGTGGAAAATTATTCCAAAGAGATCAAAGAATTCTTTGCTAAATTCAACTAACAACATTCAGAGCTAGTCTAAATCGAACAGGCGCAAGGATTAAATCGCTTTTACTAAGGTACAAACTTGTGCCTCCCTAGCTCAGCGTGGTAGAGCATCCGACTGTTAATCGGATGGTCATCAGTTCAAGTCTGATGGGAGGCGTTCTTTATTTCTAATCTCGAATTTTGAAATACAAGTTTCCAAGGATAAAGTTTTGATAGGACATATCTGAAACGAATATTTCTAAATTCGAATTTAGAAATATTGATCGATTGAAACAATTTAGTTTACTCTATTAGACTTGATAGATCTAATAGATGATCGCATATTAACAATAATGCAGGAGGGTTACATTGGTCAGAACTAGAAGGGCCAACAGGTATTGCGTTGATTGTGGGTCAAGATTGGTGTATTACCCCAGATTATCAAATCCAAAAGCACCAAATGAACACAGAGTTTTAGTCTATGCGTGTCCAGATTGTACAGAAGACTTTGAAAAACCAAAGATGTTTTCAATTAGACGAAATCAAGTAGACGATCCACTTGAAACCGTTGAAATAGAGATAACTCAGAATCAGAAAAAAATAAATTAAAAAGGAATGAATTTTATGGGTTCACTAACCAAATAGAGATCAAAATGGAACATGTAAAATCCAGAAGCCATATGTGGTACCTTTTACCAATATTTGTAGGATTAATTGGAGGCATCATAGCATATTGGTTTTTAAGACATAATGATCCAAAAAAAGCAAAAAAATGTTTGTATCTAGGTATTGCATTGGCAATAGTTGGAATTGTCATCAATATTTTGATTATGACACAAATTCCAGGTCTAGCACCAGATTTTAACATAAATGTCTAAAAACTAGGTACCAAAATAGATTGCAAATAGGCATAGTTTTAGGTTATTTCTAAATTCGAATTTAGAAATAATTGAAATTAATAGTATAACGCATACATAAAATTTAGAATCATATAGATCTGAAAAGAATAGAGCAACATGACTAGTTCCAAAATGAAAGAGAATGTAGAAAGATGGTTAATACACGAGAGTCATTCATTTGAATCAGTTAAAAATCCTGAAAATAGTTTCCAAATCCTAGTAAAACATGCAGGACCATATGGAATTCCGGTTGAAATATTTGAACCAAAATCCCAACCAGGAGTTATTGTAATAGGTACCAAAGTAATAATGAAAAATAATCAAATTGCAAGATATTTGGGATTCAATGATGAAGAAAAAGCCAAGTTTGATAAAAAAACAGTCGATTTTTGTAATTCAATACAAGCAATCAATCGAATAATCACAGAAGATGGCAAGAAAAAGGTAGGGGTTTTTGTAGTGTTAGATGCCAAAGAAAACATTAACCAACAGACGGTTTTTGATGCAATTGACAGAGTGTCTGAAATGCATGAAAAAACTGCACGTTTTTTGATGAAGACATTCTAAATAGACGATTTATTGATTCCATAATGATTCATGGTTTTTTGAAAATTAGTCATAAAAGCTAAACCCCCCATTAATTTTACATCAAATAGGCACAACATCATATTATCAAAACCGTTCATTTTTTGAGGGGGTTTAACACTTGTGCCTCCCTGGGAAAGGCAATCACAAAACCACCAAGATGGCCCAGCTAAACATGTAGGGTGTTTTTTATCTAGGCATGAAAGCTAATCCCCTCTAAAATAGAGAAAAAATGCCATTATTGGACATGATTTTTTAAAAAAATAAGTACAAAAAATTTGAGATGTTTTTTAGTTTACGCTTCAACTATATACCAAATTTTTCTAGATCATATAATGGCACAAATTGGCATAATCATGGTGATCGTAGCAATTGTAATCTCAATTGCAGTTGCAATGTACATGTATACCCAATATCAAACAAATTTTATCACGGTAAAGACAGGAGAACCAGTAGTTGTTGGTCCTGTAGAATATACAGTAACATTTGATGGAACCCATAAAGGAAACAAAGAAACAATGCCTGCAAATACATTTGTGAAAATAAGGATAATTGCAAAAAATATCAGTGAGGAAAAAACCAGGATTTCAGGAGGTCAATTTTATCTAATTGATGAAAAACAACAGAAACATCAGCCAGTATATGGTAGATTTTCTACAGAAGATCTATTAAATGACTGGTTAGAGCCAAACAAACCAGTAATATGGACTACACAGTTTGATGTTCCATATGATGAGACAAAACAATACAACATAGTAATTCGTCCATCAAAACAACAATCATCTGTTGATACTGCGTTAATTTGCATTACTAATTGTTGATCGCAAAAAAATTATTGTCAAATTTTACTAGCATTGAGGCAACTATGTGTGACTTTAACCATATAACCGCAATGATAAAAGAAACTAGGCATGGCAACATCCAAAGCCAAAAGAGCAGAAGCAGCTAGAAAAGCCGCACGTACAAGAAAAAGAAATGCGGCAAAAAAAGCAGCAGACGCAGCTAAAATGGCAATGCGAAGAAAACGAAGTAGAGCTGCAAAAAAAGCAGCAGTAACTCGTAAGAGAACAAGCAGACGAGCAGCTCCAAAAAGAAAAGCAGCCCCTAGAAGAAGAGCAGCTCCAAAAAGAAAAGCAGCTAAAAGACGAAGACGTTAAACTGCTTTCCTTACCTTTTTTCCATTTTATTTTACTGATATAATGAAATCTTTCTAAATTCGAATTTAGAAAGATTTTATGTTTTAGTTATCATTAATTTTTAATTCAGGCATAACAAAAACACGCTCCGGTTTTATTTTGAGAATTATTCTTTTCTCATTTTCTCTTTTGAATGGATAGTGTTTTTGTCCCATGTATTGCTGAGTTAGCTTGTCTGCATGTGTATAATCATAATCAGGAATTACTTCTTCAACTGTTCCTTGAATTGTAGTCATATCAAGTGGATTATCATTAGAAACAACAGAAACTGCAACACGAGGATCACGTAAGATGTTTTTATGTTTAATTCTACCTTCTGCAGTATTTACTAAAACATAACCAGAATCATAGTTGGCCCAAACTGGTGAAAGTTGTGGAGCGCCATTCTTCATTAGAGTTGCAATAAAAACAATGTTTTTTTGCTGAAATAATTTTATTGTCTTTTCTTCCAACATTCACCACATTTTCAAATATTCTTTGCCTGAAGCCATTTGTAATACTTTTGATTGACTGTTTTTCATATTATTGAAAAAACTAGGCATATTTGATCGATTGATGTTTTTTACTCGAATTCTCCATGATATTTGTCATGGCACGGTTCATAATTTCCATTACCAAGTATTGAGAATAATTGCCAGAATTTTCTCCTTTAGTTTTTTTTGCTTTTGTTGTTTTTGGAGTAAGATTTCTTAGAATTTTTTCAATTTTTACAGATGTGCTATCAATAACTTTAGAATATTTTGAATCAAAATCATCAGGTGCAGCATAACCGAGTAATTTTGTAGATGTACTGTAAAATTTAGTGATGGCACCGCGTGATTCTTCAATTTTGGCAATTTCAATTAGGCCAGATCCTTTTAAAATATCAAGATGATGTCTAACAGTAGTTAGGGCTTTTTTGTATCCTGTTTTTCTTAGCTCATTTGAAATCTGAACTGCAGATAATGCGCGATGATATAGAATTTCAATAATTTTTGCTCGTGCAGGGTCTTCAATTGCACGTGCGTGTTTAACGCTTGTTGTAAGAATACGATTCACTTTGATTTCTTTTTCTAACAATGTAGACATGCTAATAATTGCTTTAATTCTGATCTAAAAGATCCTTGTATCATATTTTTTTGTCTAATC
>JANPCQ010000049.1:0-10815 GCA_031431055.1 Nitrosarchaeum sp. | reverse complement strand
GTGTTATTCTCACATAATAAAAAAATGGGATCAGCAAAAGGTGCTGTTTTGTTAGCAGAGATGCTTTACAAAAAAGGTAAAATTTAGACTATTTTTTGTAATTTTTACAATAATAACTTTATAAGATCCAGAAATCTAGATCTTTTTGGATGTTTTAAATGGTAAAAGTTGATGAATTAGATTTACAAATTTTATCGGAATTATCTAATGATGCATCAATTTCGGTTCCAAGATTATCAAAAAAAATTAATGTAAATTCATCAGTGGTATACTCTAGAATTAAACGTCTAGTAAAACGAAAATTAATTGAACGTTTTACAATTGTTGTAAATGACGCAGAGCTTGGTTACAATGTAAAGGCATTAACAGGAATAAACATGGATACAAAACAACGAGATCATATAATTGAAGAACTATTCAAAATAGATGGAGTAAGAGAAATTGCAGAAGTTACAGGAAGATTTGATATCTTAGTAACTGTGTATGCAAAATCGTTGGATCAGATGCACAAAATGGTATCTGAAAAAATTGGACGAATTGAAGGAATACAGTCATCAGAGTCATTTATCGAAATGAAGTCTCGCACAAAAGCAATGCCATATAAGTCATTAAAGGATAGTGACTAGCATTGCAAAAACAGAAATCACAATCTCGTGTTGCAGTATATTATGAGTTAACAAAACCAAAAATTTGGTATTTACTAGTTTTTACTGCATTTGGAGCAACTTTAACTGCATCAAATATTTACAATATTGAAATTTCTCCTGCAACATGGATATTGATGCTATTTTCTGTTGCTGCAGGATCTGCTGCAGCTAATACTCTAACCAATTATCATGATAGGGATATAGATGCAATAATGGAGAGAACAAAAAATAGGCCACTTCCATCAAAAAGAATCTATCCTGCTGAAAAAGCTAGAAACTTTGGTCTTGCATTAGCTGGAATTTCTCTAGTGTTAGCATTTGGAATTTCATTTACAACTACTTTAGAACAAGGTATTTGGGCAACAGCCTTTATTGCATTTGGTTTACTAAACAACATTATTGTTTATTCATACATATTAAAACGAAATTCTAGAACTAACATAATTTTAGGTGGTTTATGCGGAGGATCTCCTCCAATGATAGGATGGGTGGCTGTTACTACGACAGATTTGTGGACAATGGGTTTGGCAATGGCAGGACTTGTGTTTATTTGGATTCCAATGCATATTTGGGCTTTAACTTTACATTTCAAAGAAGATTACAACAAGGTTAATGTTCCAATGTTAACAGCTGTACAATCCGAGAAAACATCAGCAAGAGCAATTGCTGGTTCAACGTTTGTAATGGTATTATTTTCAATTGCGCCATTCTTTTTAACAACTGAAAGTGGAGAATCAATGGTTGGTTCAGTTTACTTATGGACTGCAATAGCATCTGGTGCTTTAATGATCATATTATCAGCCTGGGTAATTGCAAAACCCATGGAAAAAGCATCGTGGACATTGTTTAAGTTTTCCAGTCCTTATTTGGCAGTTTTGTTCATAGCGTTAATGGTAGATTCAGCATTATAAGATACTGTTATTTTTATCTAGGCTGTTTAGCTCTTTTGTAATTTTAGAATATGTTTCGACAAGTAATTCTATCTCATTTTGTAATTGAGAAGAATTCCATTTAGAGTTAACTAGTAAAGTCAATTTTGTAATAATACTCCATTGAATATTATTTTGTTGATCAATTAATTCAAGAAATCGTTTCCCTTTTTCATCTTCTGACATAATTTTTTAATATTTTACAATCATAAAAAGATAACATGAAGTAGATATTCAGTTTAATTCAAATGAAATTAATTCATAATTTAATAGTAAAACAAAATTATTTTTTAGTGTTGATAATTATATAATTTTATTAATAGATAAAATTCATAGTGAGTGTTGAAATGTAGTATATCAGAGTGTAAGATTAGAGCCAATCAATCAGTGAAAATAGGATTTAAAGAAACTAGAAATCTATGTGAATATCATTATAATTTATTTAAGAATAAGGAGGAAAAATACGCCCCAAATTTTAGCAAGGCATCAAAATTTAAAGAAAAATAGATAATTATGAATTTTCACATTCTGGAATAATTGAAAACTTTAACATCTACTATTTTTAATCTGTTTTATGGCTACAAAGAAAAAAACTAGTCCAAAAAAGAAGCATGCAAAGGAATTAGTTTCTAAACCAATAAAACAAACAAAATCTTCATCAAATAAGCCAGAATTTGAAAAGGCATGGAAAGAATACAATTCTGCTCTAAGCGTATGGAAAGAATCACTTGCACAATGGCAAAAAGCGACAAACGATACATTGATGACATATCATGATGCATGTCAAAGAGCTTTAGAATCAGATACCGAACTCTTGAAAAAAGTTAGTTCAAGTTGGGAAAATACCTGGCAAGAAATAGGTCCTGAATACATAAAACAACAAACAAAAATGATTGAAAATATCTTTAAAGAAACTAACATAGATTCAATCAAAAAATTCAATGAACAGTGGGAAAAATTTCTAAAAACTTCTGGGGGTGATTCAATTAAAGCATATCAAGAAGCTATAAAACAATTCAATCAAACTTGGCAAACAAACCATGAATGACTTACGCTTAATCTAGCTATAAAAAATAGGATTATAATTGGTATTATTAGATTAATTTACAAATGGAAATATCAATTGAACCATGGAAGAAACTAGTGATTCATGAAGTTATAGAATACAAATTTGATGATTGGGTAAAACAAATAGCATTCAGTACTAGATCATCAGGAGGTGCTATTCCAACTATGCAATGGACGAATGGAATTGTTTTTTCGCCCTCAAATTTTCCAACAACAAATATTACAGTAGAAGAACAATTAAAGGGAATACTTCATTGGTCATCCGTATCTTTTGCAATAAAAGAAAAATTTGAAAAACAAATAGTAATAGAAAATGCTACAATAAACCTTGTGGATGTCAGTGTAAATGAAATTTTTAAAGAGCTTGCACAAAAGTTAAAGAAGCAATCAAAATTTGCAATCAATTCTGGTAAAGAATAACGAGTGTGGAAGAAGAAAATCAGAGAATTGACTACACAAGTATGATTTTTGAAATAGATTTCTAGATTTTGTTAATCACAGTATTATTACAAATAAAAAAAGAAAAACATCTCGCAATTTATCACATTGTTTTAGGCCACATAGTAGTCCATGTTTCTGCAAATTTTTTCATCATTTCACCATAAGCTTTCATGTGTTCCATCCCAGATGAATTTAGAGTTTTTTGCCAATTTTCTGCAAACTGTCCGAAGGTTGATGCGTTGGTTTCACTGAGAGATTTTTGCCAAGCTTCTCCGAATTCTTTGAATGATTTCATTCCGGCATCGCTAAGCGATTTTTGCCAATTTTCACCAAATATCTTCATAGTATCTACACTAGACTCTTTGATGGCTTTTTCCCATACCTCGTTAAATTTGGTTTGCATGTCATTGGTTGCATTTTGGATTTGCTCAAATACGATTTTCCAGTTTTCAAGAGATTTTGAATATCCTCCCCAAAGAGAATCCCATTCATTTGATTTTTCTTCTGAAGTCATAATTAACAATAGTTTTTGATACTCTTAAACTGATCCATTAAAATCAAATATTAGATTTTTTACGATGTTTTAATCTCTCTTCCATTCTAATTTTTCCCTCAGCAAATTTTATTCGATCTTCGTCAGTTTTAAGTAATAATTTTGGTGCATGTACAGGTTTTCCATTTTTATCTAATGCAACAAAAGTTACAAAAGCGGTTCCAGTAATGGTCTTAATTCCAGTTACAATATCTTCTGCTTCAGCTCTTACTTCAATTTCCATTGAAGAGTTATGGACATAATTTATTCGTGCATTTAGTTTTAGGACATTACCAACAAAAACAGGTTTTATGAAATTTACACTATCCATACTAACAGTTACTGCGTTGGATTGAGAATGTCTTTGAGCAACAATTCCTGCAACCATATCAATGTGTTTTAGAATTTCTCCTCCAAACACATTTCCAGCCGGATTTGCATCAGATGGAAACATTCTAACAATTACATCAGCACTTGATTCTTCTGGGCTTTTTTCTCTAGTGTTGGAATTTTCTGAGTTATTTTGCAATACGATATTTTAGATTTCATCCAATTTAATTTAAGCAGTTAGAGATAATCGCTATTTAAAATAATTTTCTAGTTTAATTTTGTTTATTTTTGGGATTTTTGCTAATTCAAATCCCTCAGAGGGTTTTAAAAGAGATCTTGTAGCATCTATGCCAATTTTTGCAGTCTTCAAGTTCTTTTGGTCACTAGAAGGATCGAGGCTAGAACCTCGTACATTTGTTATTATTATCAAATCTTTATCAGCTTGAAATCTTGTTGCCATTGCATATTCAACAGATTCTGCATTATTAGGATCAATGTCTTCATCTACAACAGTGACTTGTTTTAATGAACGATGTAACTCAAATGTTTTTTTAATTATTTTTTTTGGATCAGAGTTGGTTTTCTTTTTTATCTGAACTACTGCATGTAACCAATTACATCCACCATTTGTCATTGATACCTGTTGAGTTTGAGGAAATGCTTTTTTTAATTCTCCATTTAATTTTGATTCAATTGGCATTCCCATTAATAACCGGTGTTCTGAAAAACCAGAAAGAACATCATGAAAAATCGGATTATTTCTATAATACAAAGATTCTAACTCAAAAATTGGTTGTAATCTATGATGATCATAGGTTTGAAGCATTTCTACCATCCATTCTGAATGAGTTTTATCTTGTAGAATTTTTCCTTCCATTACAATTTCAGTTCCAGAAGGAACATGTAATCCTGTGTAAGGAAGTTTGGCCAAAGTGAGTTTCCATCCTAAAAGAGAATTTGCAATATTAATTTCATCTTTACCCCATTCAGCTTGATATGCACCTGCGATTGATATTGCTGGATGTACACCTATAGTTACTGCAATTTTGAGATCTTCGTGGTGTTCTTTTGCATCAATAAAACATCGATGTAAATGCCTTCCTTCAACCATTCTAATTGAAAAATGTGTTTTATCGATTGGCATCATCCGATGAAATGAAGAGTTTTGCTCTCCAGTTTCAGGATTCTTGACATATGCAATTGAAGAAGTTATGAAAGGTCCGGATTCTTTTTCAAAATGGGTAACAATAGGCATGATTGATGTGTTTCTTGATTTATTTTCCATGAATTTCCCAGAGGAAACAACTTTGGGTTTTTTTGCTTTTTTAATGGCAGAGATCATATTTTCATGAATTTTTTCTTCTGTACTTCCAATTGCTTGAGCAAATCTTTTTCTAGTACCAACAAGATTAGCAACTAAATTAAAATCACTTTCTGCAATATTCTCAAATAAAACTGCATTAGAACCATCAACTTTTGCAGTGATTCCTGCAATTTCATATCTTGTTGAAACCTTTGTTTTAATAATTTTAAGATCACCACTCTTTCTGATTAGTGAAAGATAATTTCGTAAATCAGTCAATTCTGAATCATCTCCATAATTTCTGTCATTATAGCTTTTGCAGTATTTGGTTCTAATTCTTTTTGAATGAATGCTGAAACAACTGCAATACCTTTCATTCTCGTACTAATTCTTTCTGCAGTTAATTTTAGAAACAGAGACTCAGATCTAGATGGGATTATAGTTGTAGTAATAGCAGTTGGACCAGTAGCTAATGAAACTACCATTGATCCTAATTTGTTAGTTCCTTCGGTTACAGAAACAAAATATCCATTCTCAAATTTAATAATCTGTAAAGAAAAACTGCGACTCTCCAAATTAACGGTTTTCTGTGAAAACCCATTTGGAGAGTTCAATGAGCTATGAACAAATCTTATGCTTTTATTGCTATTGATTCAGTTTCTGGGATAGATTCCACTTTTATTTTTGTAACTTTTTGTGTTTTGGCAATTTTTGCTGTTTTAGCAGTTTTTAGTGTTTTGGCAATTTTTGCTGTTTTTGTAGCTTTTTGTGTTTTAGCACTTTTTAGTGCTTTAGCAATTTTTGCTTTAGGCTTTGCTTTAACTACTATAACCTCTTCAACTTCTGGTTGAGTTTCAGCAATTGCTTTTGCTTCAATAGAATCAGCTTCTACTCTTGCACGAAGTTTTGCTTTGTACTTGAGATTTCGTGGTTTTGTTCTTAATCTGTATCCACAACATGGACACCAAAGACCTTCCCATTTGATGAATATTTCGCAAATTTGGCATCGTCGTTGTCCAGAAGCATACCTTCCGGTTCCAACAGGCTTTTGAGCCTTGTATCTAACGCAAATTCCTTTACAAGTCATCTTAGTAATTAATGTAGAATTCATAACTATATAAGCATGGATCGATAAAATATTGAAAATATTAATAAAAATAGTGAAATAATTTCATGTTATAGTACGATCATTGTTAATTGTTTGCAAGAAAAATACAAAATCTTCAATAAATATGTATAGCTAATTTCAGATGAGTTTTTTTGATAAATATAGACGCTATAATTGTTTAATTAAAAATTTCATAATTTAATTAAAAATTTGTTGAAAATAGATAGTACCTATTTTATCACAGCATATAAGAAAATTAATTCGGTTTATACGAATTGTAATTAATTATAAAATTAGAAAAAATTATCCAGTTATAGAAAATGGTAAAACAAAATATCTATAATATTATCTTTATGAGATATATTTTACTGAAAGCATATAATATTTTCCTCTCTGATTAAAATTTTCAATTTTAAGATTAGTTTTATATTCGTCAACAAATTCCAACTCAAAAGAAAAACAAATTCTCAGATTAAGCAGTGTAACTATTTCTTTTACTATATCCATTTACTATTTCCAACTTTGATTATCTTATGTTTGACTCTCAAACTATCTAAAACTCTGATAATGTATAATACTAATTTTTTAACAAATGAATTAGGTGATCTTTTAATCACTTATTCAAAATAAAATATAGAAAGATTCATTCTTTGTACAGGATCTCCTATTGTTAAAACCAAATATACATCATAATTTGGAACATATTCAGAAAGTAGGGAGATCAAAATATAATTTTAGAGTCTTTAGTGAAGTTGGAAATCTGTAGATGGTTTGTTACAAGTGGTCGTAATTTCAATACGAGTATTAAGTAATGGAATGATATTAAAGTAAAATATGTGATTAAGTTTATGCTTTCAAAACAGTTGATACTACATGTTTTACTGCTTCATCAAAATGTGCATCAATATTTGATTGAATTTCAGAAAGTTTCACTTGTCCTTCTTTGGTAATTTTTGCAGAATCTGTAGTTGCTTTTGCTTTAGAGGCATTTATGATTATTTCAGCTTCTTTTGTAGCCATTTCTCGTGTTTTTTCTAAAAGTTTGTCAATTTCATTTAATGCCTTCACAGATAGTTGTTTTTTCATGTCTGCAACTTTACTGTTAAGGGAATCTAGATCATCTTCTAATCCATTTAAAGATTGAATAATTCCAGTTACTTTTGATTCAGGCATACTGCTCATGATACCCCAATTTCTTCAAATCCATTACTTAAATCATTCAATTTGGATGTATTTTTAGGCACAAATGAGAACAAAAAATTATCCAGAAGTCAAAAGTAGAATTGCTCTCGCTAGATCGCCTTTGGCCTCTTCCAGTGCATTTTTGGCCTTTTCTTCATCTACACCAGCTTGCTGACTAACTAACTGAATATCCTCATCAGAAAATATTGGAACATCTAGTTCTCGTTCCTCATAGCTATCTGCAGTAACTGTGAAAATAGAATTATCCTTTGCTTTCATCTCTGTAACGGATGGTTTTGATACAATGATCTCTTTTTTGTCAGTCTTGATAATTACCTGTTGTACATTTGGGATCTCTTTCATATCAAGTCCCATCTTATCCATCATTCTTCGCATTTCACGATTACCACCGCGCATCATGGTGATAGTTCTCCGCTATGACTTTTTAAACTATCTCTAACTCTAATGGCCATTCCCCTATTAAAGTCAGAAATCATCTCAGAAGACAAAACTGCTTTTCCTACTGCAATTACCTTATCTTTATACAATATTGGAGTATCAGATGCAATTCGTATATTTTTACCACACCATACAACGTGTTTACAAAATACAGATTTTCCTTCTTTAACAAATGGTGCTGCATCTTGATTAATTTCTAAACAGTTTTCTTTGAATTTCTTACTTTTTAACAAAATCTGAGCGAAATAAGGACTGATAGCAAGACCACCATCAATTCTCAAGGTACACAATAATTTTCCTTGGTGTGTTACAGTTCTAATTCTACCAGTTTTTCTTGAGAAAATTATTTCAATATTTTTAGGTAAATACTTTGAAACACCATCTCCAAATAATGCATCAAGCGTATACTTTAATTTTAGAACTTGGTCCATAGGCATGTTACGATCTTTTCTAAATATTAGTTCAATGCTAGTATATATTATTAAAAATAACTATATAGATAGGATTTTTTAATGTAGTTTATGGAAGAAAGAGAGGAAACAAGAAAAATTCAGTTTACAGGCAAGTCATCATACATAGTTTCACTACCCAAACAATGGATTATGGATCTTGGGTTAAAAAAAGGAGACCAGATTAGAATGATAAGAAAAGACTCATCAACATTAGAGATTTACCCACCAAAATTTGAAACAAGATTTCAAAAGAAAGAAGATGCTACAATTGAGATAGATGATGAGGAAACAGTATCAATTGTAAGAAAATTAATTTCTTTGTATTTTTTAGGTTATAAAACAATCAATATCAAACCAAAAACTGGAAGATTAAGTCCAAATCAAAGAAATACTGTGAAAGAAGCTGTAAAAAGAATGTTAATGGGGTCTGAAATTATTTCAGATTCCAGTAGTGGAATTACAATTCAGGTTCTTGTTAATCTATTGGAACTCTCTGTTGATGGTGCATTCAAGCGAATGATTCATCTGGCTAAATCAATGTCAAAGGATGCAATTTTAGCAATGAGGGAAAATAATTTAGAGCTTGCACAAGAGGTAATTAACACAGATGATGAGGTAGATAGATTTGGATTTTATATTATTCGACAGTTAAAAATTGCAATTCAAAATGAACATATGTTAAAAGAGATGGGTTTTAGAAATGCCAGAGATTGTCTTGGATATAGATTAGTTGTAAAAAATATTGAAAGAACGGGGGATCATGCAGCATTTATTGCAAAAGACATATTGGAATTCAAAAAACCAGTAAAGGAAAACATAGTAGAAAAAATTGAAGAAATGAATGAATTCGCTTTATCTGTTTTAGATGATTCATGTTTAGCATTATTCAAAGAAGATTATGTACAAGCTGAAAAAACAATTGAAAAGACAAATGAGATTGTAAAATATGAGAAAAAAGTAAGAGATGCATCAAAATCGCTCAAAGATGATGAAGAAATCTATAGAATTAGAAGAATGACGGAAAATATCAGGAGAATTTCGGAATATGCTAGCGACATAGCAGAAATTGTTCTTAACATGAATATAGAAAAATCATTAAAGAAAACAGTATGATTATGCGTGAAAATAGGTACTATAATGACATTGTCAGATAATATAAAAAAAATCCTAGATTGGGATGTATACTATAAGCAAAATAAAGTTGAAACAATGCCATGGTATGAAAAGAATCTAGATTTAGACATGGTTGATGAAATCAGGTTCTTGGAAAAAGGAATATTTTTAGATCTTGGGACAGGACCGGGAACACAAGCAATAGAGTTGGCTAAAAAGGGGTTTAAGGTAACTGGTTCTGATGTGTCTTCATCTGCTATTGAAAAGGCCAAAGTACCTACAAGTAATGTAAATTTTGTAATAGATAATATTCTCAATTCAAAGTTTGAAAGTGAATCTTTTGATTACATATTAGACAGGGGGTGTTTTCATGTGTTGTCATCTGATGAGAGAATAACATATCTAAATCAAATAAAACGAATTTTAAAGAAAAATGGAATAATTTTTTTGAAATGTATGAGTAAAAATGAGAAAAATATACCAGACGATAAAGGACCTCATAAATTTTACAAAGAGGAAATAACAAATTATTTTGAGAATGATTTTGACATTAAGAAAAGTAAAGATACGGTATACTATGGAACACTTGATCCATTACCAAAAGCACTTTTTTTTGTAATGAAAAAATTAGTGAACATTTAACTTGAGTAATAATGAGAATATTGTAAATAAAATGAATACTGCGATACTAATTACATATGATAAAGAAGATGCTGTAACTGAAGCTATGGGATTATGTGATGCTGCAGGAATACAAGTTATACATACAATAAAACAACATTTTCTAAAGAAACCAAAGTATGGAATTAGCGGGGGGGTTTTAGAGAAATTAGAGGAGATGGCAGGAAAACTCAAACCAGATGTTATTGTTTTTGATGAGATACTAAAGCCAAGTCAAAATTATAATCTAGCATCTGTATTACATAGAGAAGTTTTAGATAGAGAAGCACTAATTCTTGAAATTTTTGAAAGTAGAGCATCCAGTGCTGAATCCAAATTGCAAGTAAAGTTGGCACAACTACGATATGAACTGGTCAGGGCTAAAGAAAAAGTGCGTCTATCTAACATGGGAGAGCAACCAGGGTTTATGGGAATAGGAAAATTTGAGATTGATGTTTATCATGATGATATCAAACATAGAATGCAATCTATAAAATTAAAACTTGAAAAAGCTGGAAAACAAAGAGAGCTTCATCGACAGGGAAGAAAAAGACTTGGATTCAAAACCATATCTCTTGCAGGATATACTTC
>JANPCQ010000048.1:0-1587 GCA_031431055.1 Nitrosarchaeum sp. | reverse complement strand
ATTGAAACTGGTCCCATATGATCACGAGCCTGAAATAAAATATCTCCTGGTAACGCAATTGCCTTTATCATTTCATTTTCATCTTTATTTCTTCCAACAACAAATTTAGTTTGTTCATCGAATCTGAAATGTCTTCCAACCTTTAACAAATCTATATCATTTATTGTAGGAGTTTCAGTATGTGCAAACAAATCTTTTGCACGTAATCCAAATGTTGGATCAGTTAAAAGACATCCACCACCTGCATTTGGTGGATTTTCAATTCCATATTTTTTTGCCATATCTAGTTGTGCTCTTCTAGTTCTTCCTTTAATCATTCCAAGATTTTCTCTTTTAATCAGTCCATTTTTTTCAGGATCTGTTTCTGGAAGTAATGCTGCAGATAACGGTCTAACAATTTTTCCTACAAGACCTGATTCTTTTTCAATAGTTCTTAATGCAGGACCATGTTGGCTCATTGGTCTTTGTCCCAACACTTCTCCTGAAATTATAAATTCAGCTCCAATCTCATCCATGTGTTTTTTTGCAGCGTTAAACATCATAGCTCTACAATCTATACATGGATTAAATCCAGCACCAATTCCATATTTTGGATGTTTTAACATCTCTATGTATTCATCACCAAGATATACTGTTTTTAGATTGACATTAAGATCGTCTGCTCTTTCTCTAATCTCAAAACCACAACCTCTACCACAATCAAAATCACAAAAAGGGGTCTTTATTGCAACAGCTGAAACTTCAAAGCCTTGCTCTTGCATCATTCTTACTGCAAGCTGACTGTCTAGACCACCAGATAATAGAGCAACTACTTTCTTTTTTTCTTCTGTCACAATCATAAAAATCAAAATTCCATTATACAAACTTTACATCATACATAAATTGAGAAACGATGTGATATTTTTTTGTGAAGGAACGAAGAAACAATCTTCTCAAATTCGCTCAAAAGATCGACTGTGACACACTAGTCACATTTGAACCTGAAAACTTATTTTACATGACTGGATTCTGGGGTGAAGCTATTGGAATATTGGAAAAGGGAGGAAAAACTACCATAATTGCTCCAGAACTTGAAGTTGGTCGTGTCAAAGAAGAATCTGAAAACTGTGATATAATTACAGCCGAACGAGGCATAGGTCTGATTTCTTCATTAACTAATAAAATCAAAAAAAAGAAAGTTTGTACTGATTGCCAAAATTATTCCATAATGACATCTCTCAAAAAATCTATTCCTACAATAAAATCATCTACTGAGCCATTTTATAATTCTCGTATAATCAAAGATGAAAACGAGATCAGTATTCTAAAAAAAGCTTCAAAAATAATTGATGAAATGTATGATATTTGTTATAAAAAAATGAAAATAGGTCAAAAAGAATCTGAACTACAAACAATCTTGATGTCATATGCAATGGAGCAAAAAATGTTTGATACTGGATACAAATCTACTCTTAATCCTTTGATTATAGCTGGAGGACCAAATGGATCTTTACCACATGCACAAGTATCTGATAGAAAATTCAAAAAAGGAGATCTTGTAGTTGTTGATCTTACATTAAGATACAAAGGATATGTCTCGGATGCAAC
>JANPCQ010000047.1:0-3228 GCA_031431055.1 Nitrosarchaeum sp. | reverse complement strand
AGTTAAGAGATAAGATGAAAGATATTGAAGATGAAGAGGGCTTGGTAAGAAAGGAGTATTGGAAATGAGTGTCAACATAGAAGTACTGCTTAAAAATGCAGACTCTTTTGTTTCTGAGATTTTAAACAAGGCACTATCAGACAAAGAGATATCAGCACAAGAAGGATTAAGACTATACAATACAACAGGTATAGATTTTCATTTAGTAGGATTGGTTGCAGATGAAATTAGAAAAAGAAGAGTTGGCGATACTGTTACTTATGTTGTAAATAGAAACATCAATTTTACCAACGTATGCATCAAACAATGTGGTTTTTGCGCATTTAGTAGAGACTTTAGAGAGGAAGAAGGATATTTTCTTCCAACAGATGAGATTGTAAGACGAGCAAAAGAAGCATATCAATTAGGTGCAACCGAAGTTTGCATTCAAGCTGGTCTCCCACCAGACATGGATGGGGATTTGTATGAAAATATTTGCAGAGAAATTAAAAAAGAAATTCCAGATATTCACATACATGGATTTTCACCAGAAGAAGTACTCTATGGAGCAACAAGATCAAATACTACAATTAGAGAATATCTCAAAAGACTCAAAGAAGCAGGTGTAAACACTCTACCAGGAACAGCAGCAGAAATTCTAGATCAAAAATTAAGAGATAAAATTTCTCCAGGAAGAATCAGCGTAAAAGATTGGACAGAAGTAATCAAAACAGCTCACAATCTTGGAATCAACACAACCTCAACTATGATGTTTGGACATATAGAAACACCTGAGGACAGAGTAAACCATATTGTGAAAATCAGAGAAATTCAAAAAGAGACAAGAGGATTTACAGAATTTGTTCCACTTAATTTTATCCACAGTGAAGCTCCAATGTACAAACACCAATTACATGATGGAATAAGACAAGGAGGTAGTGGTAATGATGTATTGCTAACACATGCAATTGCAAGAATTATGCTAAATAATTACATAGACAATATTCAAATGTCTTGGGTAAAAGAAGGACAGAAAATGTCACAATTATTGTTAATGTGGGGAGCAAATGATTTTGGAGGAACTTTAATCAATGAAAGCATTTCAACATCTGCAGGTTCCAATTATGGTCAATTGATAAGACCAAAAGAGATAAGAAGACTAGTAAGAGAAATTAAAAGAATACCTGCAGAAAGAAACACCAATTACAAAATATTGAAAAAATTTGATACTGGTGATGAAACAGATGATGAATTAGATAAAATTTCAGATTTGTCGAAATTTGGGTCATATGCAGAACTAATCAAAATTAACAAATTCAAATACAAAAATCCAAGAAAAGAGTAATTGTCTGCCTTAGATAAGGTGTAAGCCATTAAAAAGAAATTGATAAAATAAGAAATACTAGAATTATAGGCACAAAATAAGGTGTAAAAAAACCATCTAGACGGATCAACAAAGCTTCAGGTTAACATTAATAAGGTAATGTACCGTACTATACGGTATGATGCGAGCAAGACTAACATACATACCTGTAGAAGTAGCAGACCAATTCGAAGATTTTATTATAAAACGAGACGTCCAAATACTAGATGCAGTAAAAGCAAGAACACGAGATTACAGTACATTATCTCTTCTAAAATTACTATACCAGCTTAGAGGAAATCCAATGACGTTTTCGGATCTGTATTCAAAATCAAAAATAAGAATGAAAAGATCATTTCTGAATTATTTGCATCTTTGTGTAAATTACAACTTTGTGCAAAAAGAAGCAAGTGGGGCAAATATGATCTATTCCATAACAGACAAAGGAAGAACTATGTTGAATCTGTTTATTCATAAAAGTAATTAGACAGAACAAATCGATGTAAAGAATGCAAGGAGCATTTCCAGAAGCAGAAGTATTTGAAATTAAAAAAATGGAATTTAACAGTCCAATAATATTTGCGGGATTTGTAGGCGCAGGTCTTGTAGGACCACTTGCAATTAGCCACATCATTGAAGAATTAAAAATGGAAGAGATAGGATTAATGAGATCAAAGTATCTTCCACCATCAACTGTTTTTATGAAAGGCAGATTACGTCATCCTTTTAGATTTTATGCAAATAAAGAAGGTACAATATGTGCAATAATTTGCGAAATAACATTAAGAATGGAAGGACTGTACTCACTTGTTTCAGCCATTTTAGATTGGGCAGATAAAAAAGGATCAAAAGAAATTGTAATTTTAGATGGGATAGCAAGTGAAGAACATGACAATAAAGCATATTGCGCAGCAGGAGAAGATTTGATAAGAACAATGGCAGATAAAGACATCAGTATGATTTCACAGGGATTTATCACTGGAATTCCAGGAGGAATTTTAAATGAATGCATTGTAAGAAAAATTAAAGGAATATCTCTACTTGCAAAAGCAAATAAAACATTGCCAGATCCAGCAGCAGCATCGACGTTAATAGAGGCACTAAATAGATTCTACGATATGAAAATAGATACGTCAGATTTAGAAAAAGAAAAAGACAGAATCAATTCTGAATTTAGCGAATTATCTCAAAAATATGTCGAGCATAGAGAAGAATTTGCTGGCATGTACATGTGAGTCAAAAACTAGGCAAATTCTTTTATTTATAACAAATACGCATGAAACTATGGTCTTAACCTACAAAAAGGCAGGTGTAGACATAGCCAATATCAAACAAAGTCAAGCAGCAATAGGCAAGATGATCAAATCTACACATAAACTCCAAAAAATGGCAAAAATCACACATGGTTTTGGACATTATGCTGGAATTGTAGAGATTCCAGGAGGAAAATTATTAGCTACTCATACAGATGGAGTAGGAACCAAAGTAGTAATTGCAAATTTGATGAAAAAATACAACACAATCGGAATTGATTGTGTTGCAATGAATGTAAATGATATAATCTGTATTGGTGCAACTCCAGTTTCATTTGTAGATTATATCGCTGCAAACAAAAATGATCAAAGAATTTTCAAAGAAATCGTAGAAGGATTGGTAAAAGGAGCAAAGAAATCGGCAATGCCAATTGTAGGGGGAGAAACAGCTATAATGTCAGATGTCATTGCAGGAAAAGGATTTTCATTTGATTTAGCTGGAATGGTGGTAGGTATTGTTTCAAAGAAAGACATGGTGCTTGGAAATAAAATAAAACCAGGAGACATTATCATAGGTGCAAAAAGCAGTGGATTGCACTCCAATGGATATTCATTGGCAAGAAAAGCATTGTT
>JANPCQ010000046.1:0-4426 GCA_031431055.1 Nitrosarchaeum sp. | reverse complement strand
AAAGGCTTTTTATTAACTCTGATGGCATAACCGAAAAGTGCCTTGGTAGCTCAGCCTGGTAGAGCGAACGCCTCGTAAGCGTTAGGTCGTGGGGTCAGAGCCCACCCGAGGCTTATCTTGTAATAATTTTTAAAATTGTATATTTTTTTTAAATATTTTTAATCATCAAAGGTTTCAATATCTATTTCTAATTCTTTTCCTAAACCTTCCCACCATTGTTTCGTTTCGTTTACCATGCTCCTCTCATGATTACCTTGAATTCTCCTTTATAGATCTGTCGATTCATCAATATTTGATCGACATTATCTAAAATTTCAAATTTGAATATGTCTTAAACTCTATTGCTTTCTTTTTGTCTTATCTTTTTACGATAAATTATAATTGCTAGTGTTCCAGATGCACAACCAAAAAATACCGGCCAACGTAATTCATTTCCTATCATCCCTAAATAAGAATAAACTGTACCGCCAATCAATGCAAATCCGATCAATTCAAGAATCTTAATCATAATTTTTCTATTATTTCACAGTTAAATCAAAAAGATATATGGTTTTGTAAATCATACAAGTTATGGATAAATATCTTCTAGTCGTCATGATTTTTCTTATTGTTAGCATACCCATAGCATTCATATCACCTGCCACGGGTGAAATTCGAGAACAACCGTATATTCTATTATTTTATGCCTCTATTGCAGGCATATCTGTAATTGTCATTTATAGCTCATATAAGGAAAGAAAGCAAAGACAAAAAGATAACATAAAAAGAAGATCTAAAAAATAAATCTTAAAGTTCTAATCCAAAGGATTCTGCAATACTTGCAAATTTTGCGTAAGATTCCAAATACTGTCTCCCTTTTTCAGTTATTACAAATGTATTTTTATTATCAAATTCTATTTTATTGATTAATCCAGAACCTGTTAAATTTTCCAAAAATCTTGATAATCTGGAATGTGATAGATTTGCCTTTGTTAGTAATGATGTTGTTTTGATACCCTGTTGACCTGACTGTTCAGTGGCAGTCAAAAGATCTGCAACAATTTGCATACTTGTTCTATAGGAAACCATTATGGTAGTAAGTATAAAACCGAAATATAAGGGTATTACCACCAATTCAGATCAGATAAATACGCTCTAATCTGATTTTTGTTATATTGGCATCCAAATCTATTGCATGGTTTGATAATTTCATGGGCGTAGCATATCGTTACTATGATCTTAGAATGAATGTTGTACCTCTATTTACTGATAGAAAGGAGGCTTCAACTATTTGGCATGATACAATACATTGGTGGTTAGATCCGTCAATAAAGATCAGATTTGTTGAGATCGATGATAAATACTGGTTCATAATCGGTTCTGATTCTCAGCGCCCCGAATCTAATTTCTCTTTTTTTAAGATTTTACAAAAGTCAGAAAATTATGAGCGATTCAAGAAAGGACATGATGGTGAAGCATATCTGCGATTAGGTGTTTATACAAAAAAATCACGCAAGGATGTAAAAAATGATGCATTATGTAATTGTGAACATGCAGCAGAGGATCATGATGAAGGTGACGATGATATATGTTTATACAAAGAATGTAATTGCAAAAAATTTTCTAGTTTTCAGGTGACTTTACTAAAAAGAAAAAAAACAATCACTGACATTGCATTTCTTGAAGAAAAAAATGTAAAAGAAGATGTGCTTGCATGGAATTGTCTTTATGTTAATAAATATTCAAAATCTGACTAATTCTATTCTTCTTTGTTTACTCTAACGTGATCTCCTGGATAGTGTTTATCTATTTTTTTTGAATAACATTTTCCACAAAGTGGACCCTTAATTCCCCATTCTTCCATAGGATTGAAATGTAAAGATATTTTGTTACTACAAATTGTACATTTTTCTTTAGATCCCAAAGTAATTCTGCTCTCTTTGATCTATATAAAAAAGATTCTGGATCGAGGAACATTTTAAAAAATTATGTTAAATAATACTGGTTTATAGGAATTCTAGGTAGCAGTCTGATCAATGTAAACCTCCTGCAAATTTTTACTTGGTTAGGCTTCTACCTATTTTAAAATCTAAAACAAATTGTTTGCAAGTTTTTTCAAGGCTGAAATCTCTTCTTCTTCTTGTCTTATTTTTTTATCTATGACTCTAAGCATTGAATCATTCCATACATGTTGTGAGAAGAAATTATGCTTTGTATTTGCCAATTCTATTTCATCACCTACTATAGTATCTTCTAAAAATTTAGTCACTACAATATCTGCAATTTTTAAAATTCTAGCATTTAGTTTAAAACTACGAAATATCGGCTCCATTTTTCTCACATCACTTTTAAAATCTCCTTTGGTTTCTATGATTTCTTTATGTAAAATTCTAAAGTAAACTCCAACATAAAACAAGGTTGCATATCTTTTTGTTTTATGTCCACCTTGTTTTCCATATTTCAATGTCTTTTTTGCATACTCTTTGACAAGATACGGATAAAGTAAAATTCGGTAATCGTCTTTTAGATTGTCATTGAATATGTCATCATACTTACTTCCTCTTGGAAGAAATTGAGCTGGAGAACTATATGCTTCTGTAGGCCTTTGTTCAATTCCAGCTACAAGAGCCTGAATGGCATCTTTTGCTACAATTACTTTTTTGTGATTATCTGGAAGATACTCATTGTATATGGAATCTCCTTCGTATTCTAATTGTTTTGATTTTGATTTTGTGTCAAACGATCCTGCTTGAATCTCATAAAAATATCCACAATTTTTTAGTTGTGATTTAATGGATTTGTGAAAATCCATTAATGAAACAAGATCTTTTCCTCTAACTGAATTTTGTGAATTCCTGTATTTTGTAATGTTATTTTGTTCTTGTTCGTCGTCTGCTTTGATTATAGTTACTGTCATAGAACCGTCCATGTTTTTAGTTCGTTTTGAATGATCCAGAATTGAATTAGATGTTTGTGCACCATTTACAATTTGTGGTGCATAGAGTTCAATCATATTATCTCCTAATTCTTCAAAATCACTAACTACAATTGTAATTCCATTATTATAATAGAAAAATTTTCCTGGATTACTCTGAAGCGTTTCTCGTAATCCTTTGTTTACCGTTGTTTTAAATTGCATCCACTGTCTGATATTTGATTCAAACACATAATCTCTATTCTTGTTAACAAATTCGGTTAGTTCTCTTAATTTCAAAATCCCCAGAATTGTATTGTCATGTCTAAGCATTCTTTCTAATTTTATTGATGATCTTTTTCCGGCAGCCGGTTTTTTTATTCGCTCCCATAATTTTTGGATGATCTTTTCAATGTCTATGATTTCGATTAGATCGTCTTGATACTCCACTTTTTGATCTGTCACATAACAGCATTTCATTTTTAGATTCTTTTCCTTGATTTTTGTAACAAGATGTGCTAATTCAGGCCTCATCTTTGTTACGTCTTTTCCAAGCAAACGCTTTGCATCTTCTTTGAATTTGGCAATCGCTTCAAATGAATGCGATGTTCCATATTTTGATTGAAATAGACGAATAGTATTATCTGAAAAATCTACTGGAAGGTATGCATCAATACCAAGATCATTTGCACCATCAACAATTGCATCTGCTGCATCATCTTCTGTAGCCTCAAAAACTCGCGTGAGAACCCATTGAAGAAAATTATTGCCTTTTTCTACCTCACTTTTTGAATTTTCAGCATATTCTTGTATGCTTCCTCTGACATTTTCTGAAAACCCTTCTAAAGGCACACTGTAATTTTTTTGAGTTAATAGAGTGTGTGACCCTGGAATGTACTCTAATAATCCACTACCGTTTTGAGCCAAAGTGATTTTTCTAATATGTTATATATTTAGAGAATTTGGTAATTACATAATAACTCAGTTCTATATGTGATGTAATTTGGGGAAAAAAAGAATAGTAATAATCTCAATCATTGTAATAATCACAGGAATGACATTGGGAATTGTGATCTTATCTCAAAATACTATTGTTCAAGATATTGATGACCAAAAAACAATTCTCAAAGGAGATGTTATTATGTCAACAAAAGTTTCACGCCCAGGATGTGAAAAAACTGATTCTTGTTACACTCCGTCAAAAATTGTAATAAAACAAGGTAATTCAGTTACTTGGGTAAATGAAGATGTTGCATTTCATAGTGTGACCTCTGGTTATTATGATGAACCAAGTGAAATTTTTGATAGTGGTTATTTAGATCCTGAGGAATCATTTACATTTGTTTTTGAAAATATTGGAACCTATGATTATTTTTGTACATTACATCCTTGGATGAAAGGACAAGTAATTATTGAATTGTCTTAAAATACTGAAAGGTGAGGAAGGGAGTCGAACCCCTTTGTATAAGCTTTGCAGGCTCACGCATAACCGTTCTGCCACCGCACCGTTTTGAAAAATATGAAATGAATAAT
>JANPCQ010000045.1:0-9309 GCA_031431055.1 Nitrosarchaeum sp. | reverse complement strand
GCAATCATCTTTCCCATTTCGTCAACTTTGGCATCTAAAATCATAATGATATATCCTAATTCTGCATTAATCATGCTCTCATACTTGTCTTTGAGAATGTTTGTTGCTGCCTTTTTTATTGATGTTCCAAACATGCTTGGTGGAATCCTAACAACATCAAGTAGGGTAGATATAGAAAACAACTGTGATATTTTCTTGAATTTGAATTTATGAATCTTTGGATAATTCACGCTTAATTTGAGTAATTTTTTTGTATATTTTTCAAATAACTGCTGTTTTTTAACTGTCTGACCTATGTTTAAATAAAGTAAACTGACTTTTTCACCCAATGGTTGGAATTGATCAAGTTCTTGAAAAACTAAGTACCGTAATTGATCCTGATTTGAAAAAAGATATCGTATCTATGGGAATGATTAAAGACCTTGAGCTTAATGATGGAAATCTGAAATTTACTTTGGAGCTTACTACTCCGGCATGCCCCTTTAATGTAGAAATTGAAGATGACGTACGAAAAGCAATTGCTGAAATCAAAGAACTCAAAAATTTTGATATGAAAGTAACTGCAAAAGTGATGGAAGGTCGTTCCCTTGATGCAGATACTTCAATGGCAACTGTCAAAAATATTATTGGCGTTGCAAGTGGCAAAGGAGGGGTAGGAAAATCAACTGTCTCTTTGAATTTAGCTTTGGCTTTATCACAAGCTGGTGCCAAAGTCGGTTTACTTGATGCAGATATCTATGGTCCTAGTATTCCTCTGATGCTTGGAATGAAAAGTGCTCATATGGAAGTAGAAGGTAACAAATTACAACCTGCAATATCTCATGGGTTACAAGTAGTTTCATTTGGTTTTTTTGCAGAACAATCACATCAGGCAGCAATTTACAGAGGTCCGATTATTTCTGGAATCTTGAAACAATTTTTAGTTGATACTAATTGGTCTGACTTGGATTATCTTATAGTGGATCTTCCTCCAGGAACTGGTGATATTCCATTAACACTTGCACAAACAATTCCTATTACTGGAATTTTGGTAGTTACAACTCCACAAGATGTCGCAAGTAATGTTGCAGTAAAAGCAATTGGAATGTTTGAAAAACTAAATGTCCCAATTCTAGGTGTTGTAGAAAATATGAGTTACTTTATTTGCCCTAAATGTACTGAAAAGCACTATATTTTTGGTGAAGGTGGTGCAAAAAAAATTAGTGAAGAATTTAAAATTCCATTTCTAGGTGAGATTCCATTGAACTCTGGAATTATGTCTGGTTCTGATTTAGGCAAGCCAATCATAATTACAAATCCTGATTCTCCAAGTGCCAATGCATTTAGATCAAGCGCAAAAAATATTGCAGCGCAATGTAGTATTCTTGCTGCAAAACTACATGCAGAAATGGAATCTGAAAATAAAACTGAATCTATACAAACTAACTAATTACGATTCCTGTGAAATTACCTGATTCCCTTAGAGACCAACTGAAAATTCCACTAGGTAACTTAATTCCTGAAAGTCAGGCAAACAAATCTAACATACAAAAACACCTATCACAAAATTTGTATTTAATTACAGTTGGTGATAGGACAACTGAAAAAATGATTGCTTTTGGTTTGATTCCATCATTGCAAATAATTGATAATCAAGAAAAAAGAGTGAGACGTGAACCTCAAAAAAATGACAACACATACACCGAACTTGTCTGTAACAATCCAGCAGCTGAGATAACCCCTCAAAGTATCAATGCAATCAAAAAAGCATTTGTTTCAAAAACACCTGTGAGACTAACTGTTACAGGCGAAGAAGATCTTCTAGTCATTCCAGTATGCATTCATGCTCCTGAAAATTCACTAGTCATGTATGGTCAGCCAAACGAAGGATTAGTTATAGTCAAAATAACTCCAGAAATTAGAAATAAAACACAAAGACTACTTGATTTAATGGAATAATCGGGGTATGATGAGACGGTGGCTGTATGATTTGTGATTACACTACAAAATATTCTGACCCTATTAATCACTATCAAAACATAATACACCAATTCTCATACAAGAATTGACATTTCAGAATAAACGTAGATTATATGACAAATTACTGTGAAGTTAGATCCTGAATTAAAATTGCAAATATTAGAAAAAATTGGTGTCTACTCAAACCGCTTCTCTATATCTGAGCCTAAAATTTTACTAACTACCAAAGAAGTATTGAATATGCCAAAAGAAATGACTGAAGGCAGGAGAACATCTGCTTACAAATACTATGGTGTTTCATATTTGCAACATAACTTGATTTTCATTAATATCCGAAAAATTCCTGATGAAAAGATTTTGGAAAATACTCTAGTCCATGAATTAATCCACATGAGATTTCCATATCTTGCACATGGTAAACGATTCAACAAGCTGGTAAGACAAGGACTCCGTGGAAAATCATTTTTGCCATATCAAAAAAGAAAATAAATTTCCCTCATTGATTTATATTTCCAAGCCTCAGGCAAGCCAATTATAGCATGGATGTACAACAAATTTTGCCTATTGGGGCTGGCATTGCTTCTTTCATAGTTGCTCTAGGCATAGTTACTTGGATTACAAAACAACCTTCAGGCACTAAAGAGATGATGGAGATCTCAAATGCTGTCAAAGTTGGGGCTGCTGCATTTCTGAGAAGAGAGATGAAGATTATCATTCCAATAGCAATTACACTTTCAATCATTATTGGATATTTTATTGGATTTTCAAATGGTTTGGCATTTGCTGTAGGTGCGACACTTTCTGCAGTTGCAGGATTGATTTCATTAAAAATTACTGTCAAGGCAGCAGTAAGAGCTGCGCATCTAAGTAGTAGTGGATTGGGTAAGACATTTGCTATGGCCTTTAGAGGCGGAGCAACTGTTGGATTGGCAGTTCCTGCAATGGCACTCTTGGCAATTACTGGACTTTACATGGTTTATCCTAATCCAATCACAATTGCCGGTGTTGGCATTGGCGCAAGTCTGATTGCATTATTCATAAGAATTGGTGGTGGAATTTTTACAAAGGCTGCAGATATGGGTGCAGACTTGGTAGGAAAAGTAGAAGCCAATATTCCTGAAGATGATCCTAGAAACCCTGCAACAATTGCCGATAACGTTGGCGATAATGTAGGTGATGCTGCAGGAATGGGTTCTGATGTTTACGAGTCTTATATTGTTACTATACTAGCTTCATTACTTATCGCTGCACTTATTGGTGCTCCTGAAATTTTCATGTATCCAATTTTAATTGGAACCTCTGGAATGATTGCATCAATTATTGGTATTGTAATAGTTCGTTCTAAAAATATCACTGATGTTATGAAACCGCTGAATGTGTCATTTTATGTTTCTGCAACAATTGCAATTATTTTGAATTTTATATTTACATATTATTTCCTTGGACAAACAGCAATAGCATATGCATTATTTGGAACAACCGTAATTGGTGTGATTCTAGTACCTGTAATTCAAAAGATTACTGACAGATATACAAATTACAAATACAAACCTGTTCAAGATATTGTTGAATCTGCAAAATGGGGATATGCATCACTTACATTGATGGGAATTATCAAAGGAATGCAATCAACTGGACCATTTATGATTGCATTAATTATTGCAATTATTGTTTCATTTAGTATTGCTTCAAATGCTGCACCTGAAGGTACAGACCCAGTATTGTATGGAATCTTTGGAACTTCATTAACTGCAATGGCTATGCTTAGTCTTGCAGGAATTGTTCTTAGTATTGATGCATTTGGACCAATTGCAGACAATGCAGGTGGAATTGTAGAGATGACTGGAATGGGTGAAGAAAATAGAAAAGTCACTGATGAAATCGATGCTGTAGGAAACACCACTAAAGCAGTAACCAAAGGATTTGCCATTGCCAGTGCTGGATTGGCTGCACTTGCCATGATACAGGCATTCCAATTTGAAGCCTCACATATTTTTGCAGGAATTTTGGATTTGAATTATAGTTTGACAAATGTAACTGTTATTGTAGGACTGTTAGTTGGTGGATTAATTCCATTTATTATTACTGGACAACTCATCAACGGTGTATCTCGTGCTGCAGGAAAAATGGTAGACGAAGTAAGACGACAATTCAAATCTGACTCTGGAATTCTTGCAGGAACATCAAAACCAGATTATGCAAAATGCGTGGATATTGCAACTGCTGCATCAATTAAGGAACTTTGGAAACCAGCAATCATTGCCATTATATCTCCTGTTGTCTTAGGTATTCTCTTAGGACCAACTGCTGTAGCTGGTTTGTTAATGGGTGCAGTAGTCACTGGACTCCCACTGGCATACCACTTGGCAAACACCGGTGGTGCATGGGATAATGCAAAGAAACTAGTTGAGATGCAAGGAAACAAAGGAACTGAATTACACAAAGTAGCAGTTGTCGGTGATATCATTGGTGATCCTTACAAAGATACAGCAGGTCCTGCATTAAACACTGTAATCAAATTACTAAACACAATTGCAATTGTCTTTGTATCTGCGTTTGTAGCATTACTTGCACTCTAGTCTTCTATTACTAGAGTCAAATCTAATTCATCTATTTGTGTTTGAATTGCTTTTTTCAAAACATCATTGTGTTTTTCACAGAATTTAAAATAATCATCTGCTGTTTGAAAACAACCGCAAATCCATTTTGTTTTTTTATCGCCTTCCACTGTCCACTTTGAATATTTTTGTTCTGTCATACTTTACAGAAAATAACTAACTTAAAAAATATAGATCAAAATAATTAAAAAAGAAAATGTTTAAGGACAGCCTTCCATCTTTTGGATGAAATAACCTTTTTCCTTAATTGCCCGTTCAACAGGCTCTGGTGCACCTTGTGAATGACAGAATTGACATTCATTGGTAGTCATTGTTGCATTTGCTTCTCCGACTGATTGTAACCACTCTTTACCATATGTTAGGGCTTTATCGTGGTTTTTCTCACCAGTAATTACATCAAAGTGCATGGTATGACCATCTTTGGCTTTGACATAGGTGTCATATACGTGAATTTCCATAACTCTGTTTAAAAAAAGGGGATATTTAATTCAAAGATCCTTACGTTTCAATTAAAATTTCTAAAACATTTGATTCAAGCACATATGCTTTGAATTCATTTGATATTCCTGAATAAATTACCCATACAACTGGATTGCTATACATGAATTTTTTATCGGTGTTTGACGGATATGCCTCAGAATTTGGGTGTGAATGAAAAATACCCACAACTTCCATCTTTTTCTCTTCTGCAGTTTTGTAGCATTTGATTAATTGTTCATTTGAAATTGTAAAGTTAACTGGAGATTCGTCTATGTTTTTTGTAAGAAATATTTCTTTTACTATAGTTTTTTGGTCGTCTACTATGCCAAATAGTATGGCACATGACTCATTTGGTTTTTCATTATCTGCATGATTTGAAAGGATTTTTTTTTGAGATTCCGATATGATGATTTTTTGCAAACCTATTCTATTTCAACAGAACCTATCATCCAAGGATGCACCATGCAAAAGTAGTCTTCTTTTCCTGGGGTATTAAATGTGAACTTGAATGAATCACCTGCAGCAATCATCTCTGAATCAAATGTTCCACTTGCCCCTTCTTGTGGATTGCCTGAAGTTACTGTATGCATTGCATCATCTATATTTTCCCAAACTACTGTAGTTCCAACTGGAATTTGAATTACTTCAGGATCAAAATAGACTTGTCCAATTTGTTCAATTCCAGCCCCTTGTGGAATTGCTACTTTGACATCTTCTTTTGGCTCTTCTATGATTAATGTCGCTATCATCCATGGATGTACAATACACATGTATTCATATTCATTTAATGTTAATTTGCTTGTGTCCAGTGTGAATTTTTCACCGGCATTGATCATATTTGAATTAAATGTATCTCCAAAGTCAACTGAGCTAGTTACAGTGTGTACTACTGTATCTGCATTTACCCATTCTATGATGTGTCCTTTTGGAACATGTGCTACATCTGGTTCATAATCTGGATTTCCTTGTATGGATGAATCCACCAAAATTGTAATTGCAAATATTGGACCTGTAGATTGTATTTCTTTTTCAGGTACCTCCTCTACAATTGGTTCATTAATCATGTAAGTATCTGGGCTGACTAGTCCAAATGCAAACCACACAATAATTCCTGTCGCACTTGCTAGTACCACAATTACTCCCACTGGTTTAGCATACTGTGGCATCTTCATTGCAAGATATGCTATGATTATTGATGGAAATGCAATTGCCATTAATAGTCCGATTAATGTAATTGTGTAATTTGATGAATTCATTGTTAGTGCAAATGTTCCAAATCCCAATGCAATTGATATTATTACTAGAGTAGTTGCTTTGGCTCTGTTGCTAGTTGAGATGCCTCCATCTAAGATGCCTACTGATAGAAAGATCAGTCCAATAAACATAGTTAGACCTGTCAATGCATGCATTCCATCGATAAATGTATGAGCGATTCCTGAATACGCTATTGTAACACCTGTTAAACCTATAGCTGTTAATCCCATGCCTGGCATCATGAGGTCCCAATTGCTCATTCAAGCTAGCTGTTAGGACTGAGATACTTATTCCTTTTGAAATAACTAGATCATCAACGTCGAATAAATTAAATGGCTTCTGATTTGAATAGAGTAAGATTGGGCTTTAAAGAAATAATGGAAATATCCAAACCACGAATTGTTGTTTTACTAGTGATTACTGCTGTAACCTCAATGTATGCCGCAAACAAACTAGTTCCAAATGTGCCACAATTAGATTATTGGGCATATTTGCATATTATAATAGCAGGAGCATTGGCGTCTGCAGGTTCAAGTGCTCTGAATCATTACTATGACAAAGACATTGATCCAAAAATGACGAGAACTAGTACTAGACCAATACCTTCTGGTAGAATGGCAGCATCACATGTTTTGATTTATGGATTTGTAGTAAGTTGTGTTTCTGTAATTTATGGATATTTTGCACTAAATGCTGTCTCTGCATTTTTTATTGCGTTGGGAATATTTTCTTATGTCATAATATACACAGTGTGGCTTAAACGACTAAACACATCAAATATTGTTATTGGTGGCATTGCTGGCAGTGCTGCAGCTTGGGCAGGTTGGTCAGCTGCAACTGGCAGTATGGATCTATTGGGATTTCTGGTAGGATTTTTAGTATTTGTATGGACTCCGTCACACTTTTGGTGTCTTGCAATGAAGATCAAAGATGAATACGCTCAAGCCAAAATTCCAATGCTCCCAGTTGTAATTGGAATGCAAAGAACATCAAAATACATTTTGGGAAATACTCTAATTTTACTTCCATACTCTTTGATGCTTTGTGCATTTGGTATGGGAATTGTGTATGCTGTAATTGCAGCAGTTTCAGGCGGGTTGATGTTATCTTATCACTACAAACTCACAAAGAATCCGACATCTGAATTTGCATGGAAAGCATACAAAGTAACTGCTCCTTATCTTACAATAATTTTTGTTGCAATTGCATTAGATGCCGCATTTCATTTCCCGTTATTTTAGAATTTTAATTATTTTTCAAAGCCAGGAAAACTAGCTTCATAGTCTTTTTCCATCATTTCTTGATTTTGTTCATCAACTGTGTCTATTTCCTCTTTTATTGTGACTATCTCTATTCTGCGTGCATCTTTTGTTATCCATGCAACTTTAATCAACCCCAAAATTTCTAGGTCTAGTAATAATTTATTGAATTTATCCTCTGTAATGACCATTCCATCTTTTGTTAGAGATTTGTACAACTCTACATCTGTAAGGGAATTTACTTCCTTGATTTTTTCATGTATTATATTTTTTAGTGGAATTGCCATTTTTATCCGTAAAATGATTTATCTCCTGACTTGGGCACCACATTAGATATACTTTCTCTTATTGTATTATACCATTGATCCACCTCTTTGGTAATTGATGGTTTTATTTGCTTCATACCATTTGCAAAGTCTGAACTAGAAATTTTTGCAGCATTGTTTCTCATTGCTTGAACTGCAGCTTCTCTACAAAGTGCTGCCAAGTCTGCCCCTGTGTAATTTTGAGTTGTAACTGCAATTTCTTCTAATTTGACATCTCCTGCCAATGGCATTTTCTTTGTTAGTATTTTGATGATTTCTAATCTACCTTTATCATCTGGTGGTGGAACATATAGCACAAGATCTAACCTTCCTGTTCTGAGTAATGAATTATCTAATATATCTGGTCTATTTGTAATTCCTATTACAACTACTCGTGATGACGTTCCTTCCTCAATTTCTGTTAGTAGTTGACTTAGAACTGTTTCACTTACTCCTCCCTCTGCTGATTTGTAGCGTGCAAGCGAATCAAGTTCATCAAAAATTACAACACATGGTGATGATGTTTTTGCCTTTCTGAAAATTTCTCTGACTGCTTTTTCTGATTCACCAATCCACTTTGAAAGAATTTCTGGACCTTTGACCAAAATCATGTTAGCTCCTGTCTCAGTAGCAAGTGCTCGTGCAAGGAGTGTTTTACCACAACCTGGTGGTCCATAGATTAGTGCTCCCTTTGGAGGCTTGATTCCCATTTTAGTAAATTTGCTTGGCTCTTTCATGGCCACAATCAGATTATCTGTTAATGATTTTTTAATCTCCTCTAGTCCCCCAACGTCTTGCCACCAAACCTTTGGTCTTTCTACGTAAAACTCTCTCATTGCTGTAGGTATTACCTCATGCATTGCATCGTAAAAATCGATTAATTTTATCTGCATTGATTGCAATACATCTGATGGGATTTTTTCAGTTTCAAGATCTATCTCAGGTAGATAACGTCGAATTGATTTTAATGCAGCTTCTCTGCAAAGTGATTTGATATCAGCACCAGTGTATCCGTGCAATTCTGATGCCAAGTCTTTAAGATCTACATCTTCTGCAACAGGCATTCCTCTTGTGTGTATGATGAGAATCTCTAATCTTCCATCTTCATTTGGAACTGATATCTCAAATTCTCTGTCAAATCTTCCTGGTCTTCTAAGGGCAGGATCTATACTTTCAGGTCTGTTAGTTGCTCCAAGAACAATTACGTTTCCTCTATCATTTAGACCATCCATTAGAGCTAACAATTGAGCAACAACTCTTTTTTCTACATCTCCATAAGCTTCTTCTCTTTTTGGAGCAATTGCATCAATTTCATCAATGAATATTATACTTGGGGAATTGTCTTTTGCTTCCTTGAAGATGTCTCTTAACTTTGCTTCTGTTTCACCATAATACTTGTTCATTATTTCTGGACCGTTAATTGAAAACATGTGT
>JANPCQ010000044.1:0-7013 GCA_031431055.1 Nitrosarchaeum sp. | reverse complement strand
CACCAAAACCGCGACATACTGTAAAGACAACTCCCGATTCTTTTACTGCATATGGTTATGCTGGTCCACAAGGCGACAAAGGTCCAACTGGTCCACAAGGTGTATCTGGTGATAAAGGTCCATCTGGTGACAAAGGCTCACAAGGCATTCAAGGCCCACAAGGCGACAAAGGTCCAACTGGTCCACAAGGTGTATCTGGTGATAAAGGTTCACAAGGTGACAAAGGTACACAAGGAGAAAAAGGAATAACTGGTGATAAAGGCGATAAAGGTGACAAAGGAGTTTCTGGTCCTATTGGTGATAAAGGTGACAAAGGTCCAACTGGTCCACTAGGTGACAAAGGTTCCCAAGGTGACAAAGGTCCACTTGGTCCACAAGGAGAACGGGGATTAACTGGTCCCACAGGTGACAAAGGTCAAGTTGGAGTACGTGGAATTACTGGTGATCAAGGTGACAAAGGTCCATTAGGTCTACAAGGTCCTTCTGGTGACAAAGGACTAACAGGTCCACCCGGTCCATTGGGAGAAAAAGGTCCATTAGGTCCACAAGGTCCTTCTGGTGACAAAGGACTAACAGGTCCTACAGGTCTTATTGGAGAAAAAGGTCCACAAGGTCCACAAGGTCCACCAGGTGCAAAAGGATTAACCGGAGTCCCTGGACCACAAGGAGAAAAAGGTGACAAAGGTCTCATTGGTCCACAAGGTGACAAAGGACTAACAGGTCCTACAGGTCAATTAGGAGATAAAGGTCCACAAGGTCCACAAGGTCCACAAGGTGAAAGAGGTCCTACAGGTCAATTAGGAGATAAAGGTCCACAAGGTCCACAAGGCATTCAAGGCATACAAGGTGAAAGAGGTCAGTCAGGTCCTATAGGCCCACGTGGAGAAGAAGGCGCAATAGGGGAACAGGGTCCCGTAGGCCCAGCAGGTCCTAGAGGTCCACCAGGTCCACCTGGAGAAAAAGGTCCAGCAGGAGGAATGTCTATAGAACAAAAAGCATTATTCAAAGAACTTTTAGAAATATTGACTGACAAAAATATCATTAGTACTGAAGACCAAATTAAACTGATGAGTTATCTTTACTAATGCTTGATAAAGTGAATTAACAATGAGTGAAAACCCTGAAAAAATAGAATTCAAAATGTTGGATTACAAACGTCTTGAAAATGATTTTGTATCTTTTGAATTAGAGGATGGAACAATTGTAAAAGTCAAAGTTGATTTAGACCGGGTTGGTAAAGCTGTCAATTTTACAAATCCTGATGGCACTCCCCATTATGCCATTAACACTTCTGTAAAACTATCTATCACTCCACCTGATAAGAAATTTACAGTTCAAAAAAACGCCATTAAAGGAAAAAGCTCACAACCTCCAAGCCAAATGTTTAGTTAATTTTAGAGATTAGAAAAAGGAAAACAAATCGTCATGCGATGACGATTGTTAGTTTTTTGACGTTTTTATCGTCGTCTTTTTGCTGCTGCTTTTCTTCTAGGAGCTGCTTTTCTTTTTGGAGCGGCTCTTCTTCTAGGAGCTGCTTTTTTTGCTGCAGATTTCCTACTAGATCTACGTTTAGAGGCAGCTTTTCTTTTTGTAGCCATTAATGATTCGCCATTTTCATAGCTTTTCTATAGTTAGAATAAACAAAATTACACAAACTGATTACTATTTGTCAACGAAATTTTATTTTTAAAATTTAATTCTGATCGGAAAAATTTCAATAAACACTTTCAGCTGATGGCCTTCTTCCTTGCAACCAACTTTTTTTTCCACAAATAGTGCATTGATACTGCCTTCTGCGCTTGTATGTTGCCATTTCTGGAAGAAAAACAAGGATTTGTTTTGTTTTTGCCATGCAATATTTACACCATCTATGTTCTGTATCTTGATCCATTTTGTTATTTGAAATTGAAATTATGCCCCACGTGTTTTAATTATTGTTAAAACATCTTCATCTTGTACAATGTGATCTAATCCCACTCTTTGTCCTCCAAACTTTACACTTTTCCCCCAAATCAAACCATATCTGAATTGTCTTTTCATACTTCGATGTAGTTTATTACAAATATCTTCTACTGTATCGCCCTCTCTTGCAATTAACGGTTCTTTAAAGTCTGTTTCCCCGCCTTTTGGTCTCATGTATATTCTAATAAAATTAAGTTTTTCATAGATTTTCTCTTTTAGCAGTTCTATGTTGATTTCTGAATTTGCTGACACTTCTATTACTTCTGATTTTATTTTTGTTTTCAAATCGTCTAAAAATTCTCTATCTACTAGATCTATTTTATTTAAAATTGTAAGTGATTTTGAATAACTAATATTTCCAGCGATGTGATCTGCTAATTGCTCTGATGTGACGTCTTCTCTAATGACAACTCTGGCGCTAACCATGCCATAAATATGTAAAATATCTTTTAGGTGCTGTTCTGAAATTTTTGTTAGTTTTACTTGTTGGGCAATTGCAATTCCCCCCATAGGAGATTTTTCAATTGTGATGTTTGGAGGTAATTTGTTTAATCTAATTCCTATGTTTCCTAATTCGTTAACCAATACATCTTCATGAAAAGGCTGAAAAACATCTAGCATAAGTAAAACCAAATCTGCACTTCTTGCAACAGATAGTATTCTTTTACCCAGTCCTTTTCCACTTGATGCACCTTTGATAATTCCCGGTAAATCAAGAACTTGGATTTTAGCTCCTCTATATTCCATCATTCCTGGAACTACTGTTATAGTTGTAAATTGATAAGCAGCAACTGCAGACTTTGCATCTGTTAATTTGTTTAGCAATGTTGATTTACCAACACTTGGTAATCCGATAAACACAACTGTAGCATCCCCCGCACGTCTGACATCAAATCCATCTGTTTTTACACCTCTTTTTTGAATTTCTTTGTCTTCTTGTTCTCGTTTTAGTTTTGCAATTTTTGCTTTTAGTAAACCGATGTGGTGGTTTGTAGCTTTATTGATTTGAGTTTTTGCCATTTCATCTTGAATGGCTTTAATTTTTTCAGGAATTCCCAAATCTATTCAATCTTCTTACTATTCTTTTCAAATAAAATCCTATGATTTTTCTCCATTATCTATATTCTTGTGATTGGAATGTTTGTGTTTAATCAATTAAGTCGGTATTTATCACAGCTCTTCGTAAAGATGTGACTTGGTTACTTGTGACAAATGTTATCATGAACATCATGATCAATGTATGGGAAAAGCCGGAATGTTTGATTGTGATTGTAAGTGCATTAAACAATCTTAATTTTCTAATTCTCTCATTTGTCTAGATGATTCTTTGCTTTAAATAACAATGCACTGTTAGCAAAGTATGCCTCAACTACAAATCACTGCTGAAACAATGACTAGAATAAAGATTATTACTGGAATTAGCCATGTCCGCGATGGAGATTTTATGGTTAATGAATTGATCGATATTTTAGAACAAAAAATTCGAGAACGACGATAATCCATACCTCTTAGATTTGACTTGAAATTGAAACTATGTATGGAATTTAAAAAATAATTGTAAAAAATCAATCATTCTTTATAATGAACTAATAAAGTGTCTTCCATTACTGGGTGAACTGATATTATGTTTTCACCTTTTTCAGCTAGAAATTCATTAACTGCATCTTGAAGGAATATTCCTTGAGATAATTTTTTAGCTTCAAAATATCTAATTTTGTGAATCATTATCATATTATCAATTAAGATGCTAATAACTATTGAAATCTCACCATTATCGAAACTAACAATAAATAGCAAGAAAACACATCTAAATCATGTTAGCACTCATAATTATTCCACTTATTATATCTGCTACAGTTGGAATCCTTGGATATTTGACATATCGATTAGTTATCTTTGATTATTTGTGTAACCGATCTGTTAATGTAACTTTACAAAAATATGATATCAAAAAAACTCAATTTCAAATAATAAAAGAATACTATGAACACAAAGGAGAACTAGTTTCTGAAAAAACAATCTCTCAACTTGCTAAACAATACAGGCAAAAAGAACCAGAACAGTTTCTTACAATGTATGATTCTATTAGGGATAAATCAAAAGTTGAATAAAATTACTGATAAATATCTAAGGTTCTCTTGGTATCTGAATGAATGGTGTTCCGCCCTCTCCTACCACTAATGGTAGTTTGCCATCCCATGCTTGTATTTTGAGCCATTCTAAATAATTTGGATTTTGTGCTAATGCCTCATTGATTATTTTGATTGCTTCTGCTTCGCCTTGTGCTTCTGCTACGTTTGCTGCAGCGATACCTTTTGCCTGTTGTTCTTGTTGTCTTGCTTCGACTTCAATTCTTCTAAGATCATTTTCTGCCTTGAGGGCTTTTTGCTCTGCCTCGACTTTAGATTCTATAGCTTGTGAAAATAACGGAGAGAATTGAAAATCAGTAATGGATATGACGTCTGTACTAATATTGTATGGAGTAAGACGAGCAGTAATTTCTAACTCTATGTCTGATTTTACTAGTGGTCTTTTTGTGATCAATTCTTCCGCGTTATATTTTGCAGTTATTTGTTTGACCACTTCTTCTACTGCTGGTTGAATAATTCTACTTTCATAGTCTAGTCCTACTTCTTTGTACAAAGTATTTACAGAATTTGGAGCTGCTCTATAGTTGACTGTCACTTCAGTAGATACCGTTTGAAGGTCTCTTGAAGCACCAGATGTCGCTTTGACAAATTTGAGAGTTCTAACTTCCATGCTTACTACTCTGTCTTGAAATGGCACTACAAAATGAAGTCCTTCTTCTAAAGGTGGAACACTCGTGTCCACAGCACTCCAGCGCAGTAAAACCCCCCTGTTTCCAGCCTCTACTATTTGTACTGACGCTGCTGATATTATTGCAATTATGACAAGTGCGATGGCACCAATAATTATTAATTTAGCTTTTCCAAAATTTACATCCATTTTTGGTTGCTGATATTTTGACAATGTCTTTTGTTCTTTTCACTATAATTATACCATGCTAATTCTTGATCCCATGTTTTATTTTTCAGTAAATGACAATTGTTTAATGATTTAGATTAGTTTTGACTTACAAAAAGCCAATGATGAAATAGATATGAATGACATAATTGGATATGGCTGAAAATGGGTTTATCTGGATTTATTTGATATTTCTCTTAATTCCACTATCTAAAATACTACCACGTTTGATAAAAAAATGGAAACTAAAAAATTCTGGCGTTACTCCACAGTTATCTGATAATCAATTTCAAGTCTCAAATAACACACTATCTGAATCTTCAAGAGATACATTTAGAGCACAACCTCAAAGAGAATCAAAACCAAAATCCACTGATATGCTGGTGCTAGGTGAACTTAACCATGGTACAAAAAACTTTGATGTACTTCAAAAAAACTTGGGAATTGACAATAAAACACTAAATTCTGTTTTAGAAGATTTGGAAAACCAAGGATTGATGAGAGTTGAACAAAAACAAGGACTTCTTGGTCCTAAAGTAGAGTTGTATCCTACTGAAGAGGGAATCAAAAAATATTATTCTTGATTGTTTTTCTTCGTTTACTAGTCTATCAATTCCTCTCTTTGAAATATGGTTTATTGACTGTTCTCTATTTTTCCCAAATAATACGATAGTACTTAAGAGGTGAAAATCTCACAAAATCATGTCCGAAGAAAGAATAATGTATCCTTGCACATGTGCAGATTGTGGTAAGGAAGACAAAGTACCTTTTGAACCAAAACCTGACAGACCTGTATATTGTAAAGCATGTCTGCCAAAACACAGAAAGTAAAAGATTTCAAGTTAATTTCGTTTAAAGTAATTTAAATTCAATTATCTTTTTCTCCTTTTTTTAGGTTCTCTTTTTGTTAATCTAGGCAAAGAATCACGCGTAGCAAATATTATTCGGTTCCCCAATCTACTTGTATGAAGCCCAAAACATTTGCCGTCGATATCGATGGTACTATAACTGAAAATGGTGGTGGCCGAATTAATTTAGATGCCCTTTCTGCTTTAAGACATATGAAAAACATTGGTCATAATGTAATCTTTGTAACTGGGCGATCATCTGTTGAAGCATACCTGCTGTCAATTTTTGGTGGAACTACAAAACTTGCAGTAGGTGAGAACGGCGGTTGTATCACTGTAAATACAAATGAGCATATTTTACTTGGCAACATACAACAATGTCAGCAAGCATTTCAAATTATTAAAAAAGAGATTGACAATGTTGTAGAAAAACCAGTCTTTCCACGAATGACTGAAGTTGTATTGGAGCGAACATTTGACTTGAATCTGGCAAAACAATTGGTTCTAGAGAAAAATCTAGATGTTTTACTTTCAGATAGTCAGTATGCGTTTCACATTAATTCACGTGGAATTGACAAAGGTACTGGATTCCAAGAAATTATGAAACGATTGTCTATTTCAAGTGATGATGTAATAGCGATAGGGGACAGTGCAACTGATATTCCTTTATTCAAAGTTGCAAAAACAAGTATTGCACTAGGAAATTCTACAGAGTATGTTAAATCTCAGGCAACAATGACTGTATCTGCTAAATCTGGAGATGGAGTTATAGAAGCACTAGATAAATTAGCACCTAAATTATCTGAGGTATAGTATTGTCATTCAAATCATTAATAGACGAAATCGAAAATAATATCAATAAAATATTAGATGATCTCTCCGTATCTGATATTTCATTTTCTGTGGAGCCTGCAAAACCCGGCTTTGGTGATGTAAGCTCAAATGTTTCATTTTTAGTTGCAAAACACCTAAAGAAAAATCCAAAAGAGATTGCAGACATTTTATCTGAAAAATACAGACAATCTCAAAGTACTCTTGTATCTAAGGTTGAATCTCATCCTTCTGGATATCTTAACTTTTTTGCTAATTGGGAAAAATTAAACCAGTTGATTTTATCTGAATCTAATTTAGATGAGTTTGGGTCTGTAGACTTGGGAAAAAGTTCCACAATTGTGGTAGAACATACAAGTGTCAATCCTAACAAAGCTCTTCACATAG
>JANPCQ010000043.1:0-17569 GCA_031431055.1 Nitrosarchaeum sp. | reverse complement strand
CCTTATCTGCGAGAAAAACTCCAAAAATAAGTCCTGCTTGTACATCGAAAATCATTTACTATGCTAATTCTAGATGATATCAATGGACGATAAACTCCCTGAAGCAATAAAAAAATGCCTAAAAATTCTAGAAGAAAATATCGACATTTTATCTAATGTTGAGTTGGACTTGGAAGACCAAAAAGAGGATGAACTAACTTCTGGTTTGGGGCTCCATGATCTATATGATATGACTGATGACGTAGCAGAATCTACAAAACTAAAACGCGCCGAATTTAGTCTTATGCGCAGAAAAGCAGATCCATAATACTGATTAATTTATGATTTATGTGGTCGTCTGTTTCTGCTTTTCATTCTAGTGTATGATTTTACTTGCCGTCTTTTTTGTTGTTTTTCTAATCTTTTTCTGGTACGTGCTGTGGAGTTAGTTTCACCTTGTATTACTTTGACTTTGCTTCCATCTCTGAGCATTATTGGTTTTCCTTTAAATCTAAATTCTATGTCGTGACATTTTGTATAGTATTTTCTTAGGCAAAAAAATATTCTGTTATTTGTGCCGTGCATCTCTTTGACTTCTTTTGATTTTTTCAAATCATTGAGAATGTTTCTTAGTAATCCTTTGTCAATATCTGAAATTCTGTGTAACTCTCTAAACCAAATGAATCTTGAATTAGTTCCCCACTCCTCTAGAAATTTAAGTGCCAAATTTGTTGCCCTTGATCGTGCTTCTTCTCTTTCATCCAACTCTTGCTCTACATTCATCCTATATTTTAGGAATTTTGCTCACTATTGGAAAGTCTTTTTTGATTTACTCTTTTCTTTTAATCTTGATTTTGTTACTTTGACTGATTGTATTTGATTTTTTTCCATCTCTTTTGCAATATTATCTATTTTTTTTATAATTTTTGATTGTTCTTCAGATGAATTTGATTTTAAGAGGTTTTTCTTTAATATTTTTAGTTCTGATGAATATTTTCTGAATTCATTTTTTAGGTCGTTTAGATAAGGATCATTCATAATTTTTCTTCAATCATCCGGTATTTTAGAGATTTAGGCTCTGGATTTATAATATTATTGATGAAAATAACAATGTTGCAACTAGTTGGAATTTTACAAATCAAGTCATCTCAAAAAATCCAAGAATTTTTGAACCAAGAACACGTTGGGCGAATTTCCAGTATTGATGAGAATGGATATCCTCAGATAATACCCATGAATTTTGTTTTTCTAAATGATTCCATATACATGCATTCTCATATCAAAGGTGAAAAAATCAACAATATCAATCGAAACAACAAAGCTGGTTTTGAAGTTGATAGGGAACTAGAGTTTCTGCCTTCCTACTTTGAAGATCCAAACGATGCATCACTTGCAGATACATTATACATCAGCATTGTAATCAAGGGAACCGCATCACTAGTAACAGATAGAGAAGAAAAAACACTTGCACTAAATGGTCTTATGAAAAAATATCAGCCAGAAGGAGGGTATGATCCAATCCAATCTACTATGAGCGTTTTAGATAGTGTTGCAGTAATCAAAGTCATCCCTGATACACTTCACGGAAAATACAAAATTGGGCAACACATGCGTACAGAAAGTAGAATGGATTTGGCAGAAAAAATATTGAAGAGAAATTCTCCTACTGCACAAGAGACTTTGAAAATTATGGGATTTGAGATAACTGAAAATGGATTACAAATGGTTGATGAACCCATTTGGTAGGAATTCTTTATGATATCACCATTGCTTTAAATTCAGTTTTGGATGATCGTAACTGTTGCAACAAATTCATAAATTTGAACTAGTATCCGAGTTTGAACCTACCGGTGATCAACCCCAAGCAATTGATACCCTAGTTGAAGGTGTAAAAAAGAAAACAATTCAGACATTACTTGGCGTAACTGGAAGCGGAAAGACATTTTCTATTGCAAATGTCATTGCAAGAACTGGAAAAAATACATTAGTCATATCTCACAACAAAACTTTGGCTGCACAACTATATTCTGAATTAAAGCAGTTTTTTCCAAAAAATAACGTAGGCTATTTTGTATCATACTATGATTATTATCAGCCTGAAAGCTATATGCCTCAAACAGATACCTATATTGAAAAAGAGACACAAATCAATGAAAAAATTGAAAAATTACGATTAGAGGCAACTGCAATGCTGCTATCTGGAGACCCTACAATTATTGTCTCAACAGTGTCTTGTATCTATTCACTTGGTAATCCTCAGGACTGGGAAGACTTGGCAATTACAATCAATACCGGTGATGTAATAAAAAGAAATGAACTAATAAAAAAATTCATTGATGCGAGATATGAAAGAAATGACACAGAAGTGGCTTCTGGTAATTTCAGAGTAAAGGGTGATACGATAGATATCATACCTGCATATTCTGAAGATATTGTAAGAATTTCAATGTTTGGTGACGATGTAGAAAAAATTACATTACTTGATAATATCTCACTTAAAGAAAAACGTAATATTCCTCAGATGAAAATTTTTCCTGCAAAACACTATTTGATTGCAAAAGATGTTAGAGAAAAAGCTGTACTTTCAATTAAAGATGAGCTGGAAAAACGACTGCCCGAACTAAATGAATTAGAAAAACAAAGACTGGAAATGAGAACAAAATATGATCTGGAGATGATAGAAGAGTTGGGATATTGCTCAGGAATTGAAAATTATTCAAGGCATTTTGATGGAAGACAACCAGGTGAGAAAGCATTTTGTTTGATGGATTTTTTTGGAGATGACTATCTACTTGTAATTGATGAATCACATGTTACTTTGCCACAACTACATGGAATGTACAAGGGAGACTATTCAAGAAAAAAAGAACTAGTGACATATGGTTTTCGCCTGCCAAGTGCATATGATAATAGACCATTAAAATTTGAAGAATTTGAGAATTATCTGAAAAACGCAATTTTTGTATCTGCAACTCCCAGTGAATATGAGAAAAAAATATCATCTCAAATAGCAGAGCAGCTAGTAAGACCTACAGGATTACTTGATCCAGCCGTTGAGGTTAGACCCACAAAAAACCAACTGGATGATTTAATTCAAGAAATTACCAAAAGAGCAGCAAAAAATGAGCGTGTTTTGGTTACAACTCTGACAAAGCGGATGGCTGAAGACCTTGCTGAATATCTCTCAAAAAAACAGGTGAAGGTGAGATACATGCACTCTGAAATAGAAGGATTGCAAAGAACAGAATTAATTCGACAATTACGATTAGGAGAATTTGATGTTCTAGTTGGAATCAATTTGTTAAGGGAGGGCTTGGATATTCCTGAAGTTTCACTAGTTGCAATTTTGGATGCAGACAAGGAAGGATTTCTAAGAAACTTTACAAGCTTGATTCAAACATTTGGAAGAGCTGCAAGAAATGTAAACGGTTCAGTAATTATGTATGCCGATAACATTACAAAATCAATGTCCCATGCAATAGATGAAACAAAAAGACGTAAAGAAAAACAAATACAATACAACAAAGAGCATAACATAATTCCACAAACAATCATAAAATCAGTTCCTGAACAAATTACAACATTAGATGAATCTAAACTAAAATCAATACACGATCTTGCTACTGATATTATTGAACTAGAATCTCAGATGAAAAAATATTCTGAAGAATTAGATTTTGAGCGTGCAATTGAATGTCGAGATAGAATAAAAAGACTGGAAAAGGAGATTAAATTCAAAGATGGCAGAAAATAAATTAAAAATTCGTGGTGCCAGACATCATAATCTAAAAAACATTGATGTTGATATTCCAAAAAATAATCTTGTTGTTATTACTGGACTATCTGGTTCTGGAAAATCCACTTTAGCTTTTGATACAATTTATGCTGAAGGACAGAGACGTTATGTAGAATCACTTTCTGCTTATGCAAGACAGTTCCTTGAAATGATGGATAAACCCGATGTTGATTCTATAGAAGGACTCTCTCCTGCTATATCTATTCAACAAAAAACTACAAGTAAGAATCCTCGCTCTACTGTTGGAACAACAACTGAAATCTATGATTACATGAGATTACTTTATGCAAGAATTGGAATTCCTTACTGTACAAATTGCTCTAGAAAAATATCTAGTCAATCAGTTGAGACTATTTGTGATTCTATTCTCAAAGATTTTGCTGGCCAAAAAATCCTAATCCTATCTCCAATTATTCAGAGAAAAAAAGGAACATACGAGAAATTATTTGAACAGATAAAAAAAGATGGATACTCTAGAATACGCCTAGATGGGGAGATTTTGAGCCTGGATGAGCAGTTTCCAACCCTTGACAGACAGAAATGGCACAATATTGAGATTGTAGTAGATAGAATCCAGACAGAAAAATCTGAAAGATCTAGACTATTTGAGGCAATACAAACTGCAATCAAGGCATCAAAAGGAGATGTCATGATTTCATCTGAAAAATCAGAAAAAATTTTTTCACAAAACAACGCATGCCCTTACTGTGGATTGACAATTGGTGAGCTAGAACCTAGAACTTTTTCATTTAATTCGCCATTTGGAATGTGTAAGGCATGTAATGGTTTGGGTGTGAAGATGGAATTTGATGCGGACCTTGTAATTCCTGATAAGAGTAAATCAATTTTAGATGGTGCAATTGTTCCATGGAGTGGAAGATTTTCTGCATTTAGAAAACAAGCATTAAGGGCTGTTGGGAAAAAGTTTGGCTTTGATTTGATGACTCCTATTGAAAAAATAACGCCAAAACACCTTCGAATTATTTTACATGGGTCTAATGACTTGATTGATTTTAAATATCGTTCTAAATCTGGTGATTCTTCTTGGCAATATACTAATGCATTTGAAGGAGTGTTGGTTAATCTTCAACGCTCTTTTATGGAAACTGATTCTGAATCAAAACGTGAATGGCTAAAACAATTCATGCGAGATACACCTTGTACTGTATGTAATGGAAAAAAATTAAAACCAGAATCATTGGCAGTCAAAGTTAACGATAAGGGAATTATGGATGTCTGTGATTTATCGATTGATCATTGCTATGATTTTTTCTCTACATTAACGTTAACTGAAAATGAACAATACATTGCACGAGATGTCCTTAAAGAAATTAAAGAAAGATTAGAATTTTTAATGAATGTGGGATTAAACTATCTTACACTAAATAGATTAAGCTCTACTTTATCTGGTGGTGAATCTCAAAGGATTAGATTAGCAACTCAGATTGGGTCTAATCTTACTGGAGTCTTGTATGTTCTTGATGAGCCTACAATTGGATTACATCAGCGTGATAATGAGCGTCTCATTAAAACGCTAACAAAGCTACGAAATCTTGGAAATACTGTAATTGTAGTGGAGCATGACGAAGAAGTTATACGAAATTCAGACTGGATTGTCGATTTGGGTCCAGGCGCAGGAGTACATGGAGGAAATATAGTCTTTGAAGGAACTATTGACCAAATTCTTAATGGTCATAAATCTGTGACTGGAGATTATTTGAAAAATAATTCATTGATAAAACTTGAAGAAAAAATACGTAATAGATCTGGGTCATTAATTATTAAAGGAGCATCTGAAAATAATCTAAAAAACATTGATGTAGAGATTCCATTGGGTCTTTTTGTTTCTGTAACTGGTGTGTCTGGTTCTGGAAAATCTACTTTGATAAATGATATTTTATTAAAGTCTCTTGAAAGTCATTTTTACCAGTCTACTGTGAAATCTGGAAGTCATAGTGAAATTTTAGGTCTTGAAAATATTGATAAGGTGATTGCAATTGATCAATCCCCAATTGGGCGAACTCCGCGCTCTAATCCTGCAACATATATCGGCGTATTTACTTTTATCCGAGAATTATATGCAAATACAGAATTATCAAAAGAAAGAGGATATTCACTAGGGCAATTCTCCTTTAATGTAGCTGATGGAAGATGTTTTGCCTGTGATGGTGACGGTGTAAAACAAATTGAGATGCAATTTTTGTCTGATGTTTATGTAAAGTGTGATGAATGTAAAGGCAAACGATATAATTCTGAAACCCTTTCAGTTTTGTATAAGGGAAAAAATATCTCCGACATATTGGATATGACAGTTTATGAGGCTCTACACTTTTTTGAAAATATTCCTTCAATTAGAAGAAAATTACAAACTATTTTTGATGTTGGGTTGGGGTACATCAAGTTAGGGCAATCATCTACTACTTTGTCTGGTGGAGAAGCACAAAGAGTAAAACTTGCATCTGAATTATCCAAACGAGGAACGGGAAAAACATTTTACATTCTTGATGAGCCTACTACAGGGTTACATTTTGCAGATGTTCAAAAACTTCTTGATGTGTTAAACAGGTTGGTAAATTTGGGAAATACTGTACTGGTAATTGAGCACAACATGGATGTAATCAAAAACTCTGACTGGTTAATTGACTTGGGACCTGAAGGTGGCGATGAGGGTGGCAAAATAGTCGCTGTGGGTACGCCTATTCAAGTTGCAAAAGCACCTGGAAGCTATACTGGAAAATATCTCAAAAAACTATTAAAACAATGACTTTTGATATTTCAAAAATCCACATTCCACCAAATCCGGGCATCTATTTGATGAAGGATTCTGATAAAAAAATTATCTATATCGGTAAGGCAAAAAATCTAAAAAACAGAATAAGGTCATATTTTTTAAAAAATCAAAACTACAAAACACAAAAGCTTGTAGAAAACATTTCTGATATTGAATTTGTTTTAACTGATAATGAAAGCGAAGCATTTCTTTTAGAATCCAATATGATAAAAAAACATAGGCCAAAGTTTAACATTGAATTAAAAGATCAACAACGCTACACATATCTTAGAATATCCAACGAGAAATATCCTAGACTACTTGTTGCAAGACGAACACACGATGGAAAATTTCTAGGTGGTGGAAAAATCTTTGGCCCATTCATGCAAGGTAGCTCAAAGCTACTTACTATCGGTACTCTACGAAAAGCATTTCAAATTAGAATCTGTAAACAATTACCAAAAAAAGTTTGTTTGGAATACCATTTGGGAAACTGTGAAGGTCCATGTGAATTTAAAAATGCTCAAGACAAATACATGCAACATGTATCTACATTAGAAGAAGTACTAAAAGGAAAAAATCAAACTCAGATTTTTACAAAAAAATTAAAAGAAGAAATGACACAAGCTGCTGAATCACAACAATTTGAACGTGCAAAGGATATTCGTGATACTTTGATTAGATTGGATAGTCTTCAAACAAAACAAAAAATGGAATATGTTGAGAATTCTGATGAGGAATACTTTGGATTTAAGGATAAAGATCAAACTGTAACTGTAATGAATTTTAGAATGATTAATGGAGTGATGCGAGACAGCGACAAATTCTTTTTTGATCTTGTTGGGGATAATAATTTTTCAAATTTTCTTTTCCAGTATTACACTAGCCACAAAATTCCAAAATTTATCCTTGTTAGTGAACTTCCTGAAAATAAAATACTTTTAGAATCTCTACTTTCTGAACAGGCAGGGTTCTCAGTTGAAATTATTTGTCCACAACGTGGTAAAAAAATGGATATCATTAATTTGATTTTGAAGAATATCTCATTGATTCATTTCAAGGGTGGTGATCTTGGTTTGATAGAACTAAAAGAAGCGTTACATCTCTCTGCAATTCCTAATATCATTGAATGCTTTGATATTTCTAACCATGGGGATGATTTTGCAGTTGGGTCGATGTCTAGATTTGTAGATGGTAAACCAAATAAATCTGGATATCGAAAATTCAAAATTAAAACAGTTTCTGGTAGAGATGACTTTGCAATGATCAGTGAAATAATCAAACGAAGATATCTTAGGTTATTGGAAGAAAATTCTCAGTTGCCTGATTTGATATTGATTGATGGTGGAAAAGGACAGCTAAATGCTGCACTCAAGTCATTGCAATCACTTGGATTACATCTTGATTGTATTTCACTTGCTAAAGAAAATGAGGAGATATTTGTTCCGAACCAAAAAAATTCCATTGTACTTTCAAAAGATAGGCCCTCATTGAAAATTTTACAATACGCACGAGATGAAACTCATAGATTTGGTGTGGCATACAACAGAACAATACGTAAAAATCAAATAAAATAAGAAAAAAGGAAATTTTTTTGTTAGTTAACTTGAATGTCTCCGACCATCCATGGATGTACCATACAGAAATAATCATAGCTTCCTGCTTCATCAAATGTGTTTTCAAATGATGCGCCTCCCATGATTAAACTACTATCAAACACACCAGATGGACCATTAGCTGGGCTACCACCTGTTACTGTATGTGCTGCTGTATCTGCATTTGCCCATTCCACAGTATCACCTGCATTAATTTCAAGTGATGCTGGTGAAAAACATGCATTAGATGTTTCACATCCTGGAGATGCGGTTCCGGTTGGAATTTCTACACTAACTGTTTGTGGTTCTGATGATTCCGCAACTGGTGCAGTTGGTTCTTCAATCATTACCTCCTCTTCAATTTCTTCTGTTGTTGTAGATTCTGCATCTTGCTTTACCTTATCTGCTATATCTGCAAATGGGTCTGCTTGTGTTTTTGGCTCCATAGTTTTTGTCATTACTGGAGCGTTATCTTGAACGTTACCAGCATAAGCTGCAAATCCTACACCTATAGCTACAATTGCAATAGAAAATACAATTGCTATTTTATCTATACTTACCATATTACTTCAAGGATTTTCTCAAGCTAAATAAATCTAATCTTTACTATTACGTTCACAATTTAAAATAATTAGAAAATTTAGAAAATCATGTTCTATCTGAATCTCAGTTTGAAATTTGGTCATATGTGTAATTTCTGATTTTCTTCAAAAATTTACACAAATCTAAAAAATCTATTGAAAATCTCACATGATCGCTTTAATTGATTTTAACTATAGTCAATCATGTTGAACAACTCTTTCTTTTATGATTCATTTCTCTAATACAATTACAAAATGCATCGGGGCTGTCACCAAATAACTCCCGTTTTTGGTCTTAAGCGCCTTTGCATTATATTTTTTTAGCAGCCAAGTTTTTGTCTGCTGTTATCAATTCGTAATGAACTTTTAATTTTCTTTGTTCAATTAACTGTCTGATAAAACTAGTTCTTTTTTCAATAAATTCATCATGACTTTTTTGATTTGTTGACAGATGCTCAAATATTGAGTTATCATCTATTGCTACTTTTACTGTATCTTGGTTTTTTATGATAAATGTACCAATACCCCAAAACAACCCAACATGTAACCCCATGTATTTTGATTGTTGATTTGTTACTTTATCCAAGTAAATATCGGCATGCTCTCTTTTTTGCTCTATGACTGAATTGTTTGTTTGAATTACCCAAGATATTCTCTTTGTATTTCCATCAAAAAATAAAACATGCTCCAATTGTCAACCAAAAAGCGGTTTTTTGTCTATATATTTTGAATCCCGCCCTTATGATCAAAGATTCAAAGAGCAACATATGCTAGAGTCACACACATTCTTTTCAAAAATGGTCGATGAACTCGTAGAATTTTCAGAATATGATCCTGAATTGGCTGATGGAATTCGTTGGCTAGATGTTCAAGCACAAAAAAAAGGTATCACATTTTATGATATGGTTTTTGAAGTATTGTACAAACATGACGTAAATTCTAAAGCTAAAGAGTGGCTTAACACAAGAAATTAAAAGTTATTTTCTCAAGTCTAGACCTTTGTATTCACAACCTTCTGGTCCGCAATATTTTCCAACATAGACTGCTTCTGGTCTATACAATGCAGGCCTTGGTGCTGCCTCTGCAAATTTTTCTTCAATTATGTGTGCTGCCCATCCTGCAACTCTTGATATTGCAAAAATTGGTGTATTAAGATCCATTGGAATTTTTAGCATATAGTAAATTGAAGCACTATACAAATCTACATTTGGATAGATTTCTTTTCCCTTTTGCATTTTTATTTCGGCAATTGTAGTTGTTTCTACTTTTTCTGTAATGTCATACCATGGCTCACCTGTTTTTGCAGCAAGTTTTCTTGATAATTCTTTTAAAACCTGTGCTCTAGGATCATATGTTTTATACACAGCATGACCCATTCCCATGATTCTCTCACTCTTGCTCATTTTTTCCTTAATCCATGGAACAACATTATCTATCGTACCTATGTCTAAAATCATCTTCATTACCTCTGTGTTTGCTCCGCCATGTAGTTCTCCACTTAATGCACCAATTGCGGCACTTGTTGCTGAATACATATGTGCTCTAGTTGATGCAACTTGCCTTGCAACAAATGTAGATGCGTTAAAGGTGTGTTCTGCATGAAGAATTAAACATGTATCAAAAATCTTTTCAATTTCTTTATCTGGCTTTTCTCCAAACATCATGTAGAGAAAATTTGCAGCATGATCTAAATCTGGATCAGGATCTACTATTTCTAACCCGTCTCTGACTCTTTGCCAACTTGCAATTATTGTAGGTACTTTGGCGATTAGATTAATTGCTTTATCATAACTTGCTTCTTTGGTTGCAAACTCTTCATCATAATATCCTGCCAGTGCAGCAACAAATGCTTGTAGCATATCCATTGGGTCTGCATCTTTTCTCCAATTCCCCATGTTGATTTGCATTCTTTTTGGAATCCATCTTGCCTCATCTAGTTTGGATTTGAACTCTGATAGTTGTTCTTTGGTTGGTAATTCATCATGTAATAACAAATACGCTGTTTCTTCATAGTTTGATTTTTTTGTAAGTTCTAAGATGTCGTAACCACGATAAATTAGCTTGCCTTTTTCTCCATCAATATTTGAGATTTTTGTATCTGCAACCTGAATCCCACGCAAACCTGTATTTTTTGTCTCCACACACATCCTTTGAGAAATCTTTTATTATATTTTCGCAAGAAATCATGTCTATGAAGTTTAGTAATTAGTCTAATATGTCAACTCTGGCTCATAAATGATTATTTTTAATTAAAAATTAAATGACTCCAGCTGAACGACAACTTTTAGAGAAACTCGATAATCTAGTCTTAACTGCGTCTGGAGATGAGTTACGCAAAATTCAAGAAATCGATATTCAAACTCAGATGAATGGATTGTCGTTTTATGACGCATTTGTAAATGCTACATCTTTGGCAAATGAAAGCATAAAACAAGAATCTCAGAAATCAAAACAATAACTCATTCTTGATTTAAATGAGGGTATGCAAGTGAATCGACAATAATGGTCGCATCTAAAATAAAGAAAACAACAAAGACTGTTAAGAAAAAAACTATAACAAAACCAAAGACACCTCAACAACCAAGAACTAAAATTGTTTGTATTTCACACAAAGAAGATGCTGATGGTATAAGTTCTGCAGCTTTGATCAGACAAGCATTTGGTGGTGATTCTGTATTGATTGATTACCCAGGACAGATGGAGGCTATCCAGAAAGTTTGTGCAGATGAAAAATTAAAATCATTATATATTTGTGATTTGGGTCTTAGTAAAAAGAATCAAGATGAATTTGTTGAACTCTTGAGAATTTTAAAAAAGAATCATGTTGCAGTAACGTACATTGATCATCATGATATTGATCCAAAAATTACCAAAGAATTAGAAAAAATTAAAGTGAAAATGATTCATGATATCAATGAATGTACCACTGTTCAGGTCTATAATGCCTTCAAATCAAAACTCTCTGATCAAGCTCCATTCATTGCTGCATGTGCTGCTATTACTGATTATATGGAGGATAGACCAATTGGTTCTAAATTACTGCAAATCTACGATAGACAATTTGCTTTGATTAATGCAACTGTTCTTACTTACAATATAGTTGGACACCAAAAAGATCCTGATTACTTGCTGTATTTGGTAGAAGAATTAGCAGATTCAAAATTCCCACACGAAATTCCAAATACATTTGAATTTGCACAAATCCAAGTTGAGAAACTTGCACTCATAATTGCCAAAGTCAAAAAAGGAATGAAAACTATGAAGAATATTGGTTATATGGAAATTCTAGACTCTGGAGCAAGCGGCGCAGTTAATTTTGTTTTAGGATTGTCTGGAAAAGATGTTGGTGTTGCATACAAAGAAAGAGTTGATCATGGTATCTATGCCGTATCTGTCAGAGGATCAAAATCTTGCAAAACCCACTTGGGTAAAATTGTTAATATTCTTGCAACTGATCTTGGTGGTTCTGGTGGTGGACATGATAAAGCATGCGGAGCTGTTATCCCAAAACCAAAAATTCAAACATTCCTTAAAGAATTTAATAAAAAATTAAACTAAGTTTCAAAATTGGAATTTTCATTATTTTGTTTCCACTATAGCATCAATTTCTGTCATTGAATTTAACGGCAAACTTGACACACCGACTGCAATTCTAGAGTGTTTTCCACACTCTCCAAATATTTCATAAAATAAATCCGAGGCAGCATTGATTACTTTTGGTTGCTGTGTAAATTCTGGCCCCGAATTTACAAATCCTGACAATCTGACAATTCTGGAAATTTTTTCTAAATCTCCTAATTCTTTTTTGAGTTGAGCAAGTATGTTAATTGCACAAATCCTTGCTGATTTTTGTGCAGTTTCAATATTTGTATCTGAAACTTTTCCTGTAAATACTACTTTCCCATCTTCCATTGGGATTTGGCCTGAAACATATAGTAAATTGCCTGATTTTACTACTGGAATATAAGATCCAGCAGGACTTGGTGGATTGGGTAGTTTAATTCCAATTGATTTTATTTTTTCTTCAATCACAACTGTGCATGCCCGTTATCTGATTTTAGTTTTTACTTATTTTGATGAGGACTTTTTCGCCTTTGCTTGAATTATTTTGATATACTGTTCTTGTTTTGTACCCTTGTTTTTGTAGGCATCCGTCCAAAATAGATACCCATGGTAATGAATGGCCACTATTCAATTTTGATTCTATTGTTATGTTTTTAGTGTTAGCATCAAAATCCACATGACCAGAACACATGATTTGTAGTACAGCATCCATGATCTCAATTATTTCATCCAGTGATTTACCTTTTAAATTAATTCCATTCTTTTCAAGTAATTTGAGCATATCCAACTCAGGTTTTTTTGAAATCATTGTTGAATTTAGAATATGCGTTAATCCATTTTCATTAATGATGCGAATAATTTTATAAACTTCTTGAGCTTCATTTTTTGTCATGTCTGCAAATGATTCTGTTTTAATTGAATTTCTCCATATATCTGCAAATATCTTATTTTGATTTACTCCTAACACCTCTGTTGATGAGAATATTGCTCCCTTACCATTTTCATTGTTTACCATCAATACCTCTGTTTCGTCAAAAACAAAACAATTTTGTATTATATCTGAGATTCTGATTTTTACCTCATTTGGAATTGCTCTGTATGATTCTGAACAAATCTGTGCTGATGGCAACAATAATCTGACTTCTAAATTCCTACGAAGTACTGATAGTAATTGCTCTTTACATTCTTCTAATAGTCCCAATCCCCACTGATCTGCCATGATATTGATTGAAGATTTTGAACATTCAATCATTGTTCTTAGCTGTTCTAGAACATTATTTGCACTAACATGAAAATACCTTTTTTCTTCCGAACCTCTAGACTTTCTGCTTTCTTCACTTGCTTTTTTTAGATTTGAAACCAATGTATTCATTGCATTTACTTTGTTAATCTGCTCATGAATAATTGAATCAAATGCATCTTCAGGTGCAATTGCTGTGCACATGATTGGCTTGCTTTTTGAAATTATTGCCAATTTCTTGTTTTCCAGCTTTAATAATGTAGGATATATTTTGGTTCTTGGAAGATCTGAATAATATGCAAGTTCACCTGCTGATATTGTTCCTTTTGAGATGAGGGCAACATATGCCTGAGCCTCATATTTGCTCAAGCCAAATTCTTCAAGACTAACAGTTAGTGCATATTCATTTACCATGATTCTAATTCATACCTGATTAGGTAACACTGAGAGCTAAATTCCTTTATACAAATACTCAAAAAAATTTAAAATTGTAACCCTAGGTAGGTGTTACTGCAGTTACTGATAAAATTGTGACACTGTCCTGAAATATCAAATCTCTGTTGATAAACTGGCATGATGTGTAATTCAAATCTGGCTCGAATAGAATGTGTAAACGTATCTCAAACTGTCACTATTGTTCCAAGACTTGAATATTCAAACAATTTACTAAACAGTATTGTAGATATTTTAAAAACAAAAAAAACTGAGCTAAAAAAATTAAACCGTAATTTCTTAGAACTAGATGACGATGATCATACTTATGTCAAAGCACTTTATTTTGAGAGAACTATTGTCTTTTCATTAGAAATTCTCTCTAAAATTCAAAAGAGAATAAATTCTATCTCTGGAATAAACAGTATCCCTGAACTTTTACCTTTAACAATCCCTATGATAAGGACTGTAAGTGCTCAGCTTTTTAGCTTACTTCCTACCTGTAGTCAAAATCTTTCCGAGTTATCTGTGCATTTAGGCAGCATTATCTTAGATTCTGCAATTCTTACCGAGGCTAGATTTGATTTTAACCAATCCAATGCCGAATCATCATTAGTACTAAATGAAGTAAAATTGATTGTAGACTCTAAAATAAGTAAGCAGTACCCTAATCTTGATTTTTCTAAAGCATGCAATACTTGAATTTTATTAGCTCCAAACGTAGTTTTGCAACCGATATAGACAATATCCAATCCCTATCTGCAAAAATTGAAAAAAAACTATCTACCTCTAATGCCCCCGACGTTAAAATTGATAAATTAACTCTGGAGGAATTGCAGGATATAAATAAAATTGTGGGATTGGCTAATTTCATGCTCTCCAAATATGAGGATAAAAAAGAGACACGTTTGATTTTACAGCAGTTTGTTTCGATTATCGCCGAATCTGCTCAATCAATAGAATGCGTTGATGATGAAATTTCTGAATTAATTTTATCTGCTGAGGATTCTATTAATAAAGTCAAGAATATGCACTCTAGAATTTCAGAAAAATCTGACCTTGAAAAATCATATCTGAATGAATTCCCTGAGAATGCCCCTAAAACTAGTTCAAATAATTTAACCAATTTTACTACAGCGATTAACACCTCTGAATACCAAGAAAATTCTCAAGAGAATAATGTGCAAGTAATATGAGTTTAGCCCCACAAGAATTAGAAAATAATGCAAGCAAGTATGCTTCAGAGGCAATCAAGTTTGACTCTCAAGGAGCACGAGGTATGGCTATTACACATTATCAGCGAGCAATTGATTCACTTGTAAAACTATTACAACTTTATCCAACAAGCAAACTTAATCCTATTTACAAAGACAGATGCAATTCTTATCATAACCGAATAACCGCACTACAAGAATCACGTGGAGTGGAGCCTGCAGTTGATCCAAACGCTTCTCCTAAAGAACAGAAAGCTTCTGTGCAAAGACAAACTGATGAAAATGATTTTGAAGATCTTGTAATGAAAGAAAAACCCGATGTTAGTTGGAGTGAAGTAATTGGATTAGATGACGCAAAGAATGCATTGCGTGAATCAATAGTTTATCCTACAAAAAGGCCTGATTTGTTTCCTTTGGGCTGGCCAAAAGGAATGCTTCTCTATGGACCACCAGGAACTGGAAAAACCATGTTGGCAGCTGCTACTGCAAATGAAATGGATGGCTATTTCATTAATGTGGATGCTGCATCTATGATGAGTAAGTGGTTAGGCGAGGCTGAAAAAAATGTTTCAAAATTATTTGCTATGGCAAGAAAGTATGCTGAAAAAGAAGGAAAACCTGTTATTCTTTTTGTCGATGAAGTTGATTCTCTTTTAGGATCTAGAAGTAGTGAAGTTGGTGGAGAGGTAAGAACAAAAAATCAATTCTTGACAGAAATGGACGGTGTTAATGGTAAAGGTAAAGATTTGATGCTTTATGTTATTGGTGCTACCAACAAACCATGGAGTCTTGATTGGCCTTTTCTTAGAAGATTCCAAAAAAGAATCTATGTTTCACTTCCAACTCAAGAAGCAAGAGAAAAATTATTTGAACAATATACTGCACCATTGAAAAAAGACCTTAGAGTTAACATATCAGAACTTGCAAAATTATTTGATGGTTATAGTGCAAGTGATATCAAAGACGTTTGTCAAGCCGCACAAATTAAGGCAGTTCATGAAATATTTAACGCACCTGACTATCATGAACCAGTAGCTGGTGAAACACCAATACAACCACGTGAACTCACCACAGCTGACTTTAAGACAATTATGGAAAGAAGAAAACCAAGTGTTTCACTTGAAATGATCCGCGCATATCACAAGTGGAGTGAAGAATTCCGAGCACTTTGAGAAATTTTTAATTTCTTTTTGCGATCAACCTTCAAAAAACTTAAATTTATAATCAAAAGTACTCGTCGAGGGTCACAATTACTACAAAGAAATCAATCCACGCAAACAAGTTTGGAAAGCTGATTCTTGATGATGGAACTGTCCTTGACGGGATGGGTTTTGGTTATTCTACAACTGCTTTTGGTGAAATCGTCTTTAATACAGGAATGGTGGGGTATACTGAGACTCTCACTGATCCATCATACAGTGGACAAATTCTTACACTTACCTATCCTCTTGTAGGAAACTATGGTGTACCAGATCCATCAATTAAAGATCAAGATGGAATCCCCAAGTTCTTTGAATCTAACAAAATTCAACTAAGAGGACTAGTCGTTCATGAACTGTCTTTAACTGCCAGCCACTGGAATCTATCGATGACTCTTGATGAGTGGTTATATAATGAAAAAATCCCTGGAATTTCCGGAATTGATACAAGAGCACTAACAAAAAATCTTCGTACCGGAGGAGTGATGATGGCGGCTTTAGTAGTATCTGACACTGAAATTAATGTAGATGAAATAAAAAAACAACTTGCATCAGCACCTAATTACAATTCTGAACAATTCATGGATATAGTATCTACTAAACAAGAAGTAATGTATGGGTCTGAAGAAAAATCTGTTGTTGTAATTGACACTGGTACAAAAAATGCAATACTGAGAAATATTCGTGATCTTGGGTACAAAGTAATAAAATTACCTTGGAACACATCTTTTGAAAAAATTATGTCATATCATCCAAAAGGTGTTGTAATTAGCAATGGTCCTGGTGATCCTCAAAAATGTCCCGATACTATTGAAACTGCACGAAAACTAATTGAAAATAATATCCCAACACTTGGAATTTGTTTAGGTGCACAAATCATTGGTCTTGCTGGAAACACTCAAACTTACAAATTAAAATATGGTCATAGAGGACAAAACAAACCATGTGTTAATTTAGACAATAATCAAGTTTATGTCACAAGTCAGAATCATGGTTATGGAATAACTCCTGAATCTTTGAATGCATCTGAATTTAATTTATGGTTTACAAACGCAGACGATAAAACAGTCGAAGGAATAAAACACAAAAAACAAAATTGTATTGCTGTCCAGTTTCATCCCGAAGCTGCACCAGGACCTTATGATTGTAAATTCGTCTTTGAAGAACTCAAACACCTTATGGAGGAAGGTAAATCTGCC
>JANPCQ010000042.1:0-7000 GCA_031431055.1 Nitrosarchaeum sp. | reverse complement strand
GGAAAATCGCTCAATGCCAGTCTGTTTTACAGAAAAACAATACAAAATGATCGAAGAATTTGCCAAGAGAAAGGGCATGCTAAATGCAAGTCAAGCCCTTGAAAAAATCCTAAACTGTTAAACGCTTTTTGTTATTTTTTGATTTATTGAATTTTTTCCTTTTTGCATGGTTTGAAACTAGATTTCATATTTCTCGTTGTAATTTATAGAAATAGCCTTCATCGTTTTGTTTATTTATGACTCTGTAACTAATGTCTTCGTGAAAACTACCAATAAAAAAACAGTTAGTGATAAATTGAAAAAAGTCAGGACAGAAAAGAAAACAGATGGGGAATTTCCACCTTCAAAGGGAATTCAAAAACAACCCCAACTTCCTAAAAAAACCAACAAGTACAAATCACATAAGGCAATCAAGTAAATCGCGATAATCGCTGCTTAAATGTAATAATTGAGTAGCAAAATTAGATTAGAATTTGTTTTTTTAATTTTGTATTGACTTAAATTATTTCAATTATAACACAGCATATGGGATTATTTAGCAAAAAGCCAACATACTGCACTATTTGTAACAAAGAACTTACACATAAACACAAACCTAAAAAAGAGTGGAATATCAAAGGTACACTTTGTGGAGATTGTCATTTTGACAAATCAAAGGAATACTATGAGGGAAAAGTAAGACAGGCATGTGTGTCATGTGGAACAGTGAAGATCATCTCAGAGTTGTGGGAGCCAAGATGGCAATGGGACATGGAAGGTTTGTTGTGTAAAGAATGTTTTGATAAAAAAGAAGAGTCTTTTGAAGTAAAGAAAAAATTTTGTGCATTATGTGGAACAGAGATGGGATTTATCAGACACAATCCAAAAAGCAAATGGAAGATAGAAGGTCAACTCTGCAGAAAATGTTGGGATGAAAAGAAAGCAGAGTTTGGGTAAAGATGGGATTTTTTAAGAAATTTACGTGTGATGTTTGTAGTAGTAAATTTTCACATCAAGAAGAACTGATGAATCACAAACAAATTGTACATGGAAAAGATTTGCAGTATGATTGTAGAGAGTGTAAGAAATATTTTTCAAACATGGAAGATATGAGAACACATTTGCAAAGAGAACACAGTTACAAAAAAGACAGGTAACTAGATTGCCTTGACTGTTTTAACTACAGGAGGTCTTGTCTTTGTAAATACTCTAAACCCACAGATACATTTGATTTCAGGTAGTCTGGATAATTCAGTGTTTGAAACATTGGTTCCGCATCTCAAACAAGAGTAAATTACATCAAATGTTTCAGTAGTTTCTTGAGTAGAAGTTTCAGAATTTTCGTCAGCCATGTTTATCATCAAAATTTCTATAATTTAAGGATACCAGATTATGTTAAGGATAATTCAATGTAAACATCATCAGGAATCTTTAGTCTCATTAATTGTCTGATTGCTTTATCGTCTGCACTAATGTTAATAATTCTTCTATGCATTTTCATCTCCCATTTTTCATATGTTTCAGTTCCGCTGCCACATGGCGATTTTCTTGTTGCAACATGTAGTTTCTTAACAGGTAATGGAGTTGGTCCTTTAACTTTAACACCAGTTTTTTTACCAATGCCCATAATCTCACCACAAACACCATCAAGTTTAGGAAGACTGGTGCTAGTTAGTTTGACACGAGCGGTTTGAGTCATGCCAACTCAACCTATGGTTTGAACACTTCAGTGATTTCCTTGATGATTCCTGCTGCAATAGTTGCACCCATATCTCGGAGTGCAAATCTACCCATTTCAGGAAATTCTGAGAAAGTTTCTACACAGGTTGGTCTTACAGGTCTGATTTTGACAATTGCTGCATCACCAACTTTAAGGAACTTTGGATTCTCTTCTTCAACTGCACCAGTAGCTGGATTGATCTTTTGAAGAAATTCAGTTATAGTTGCTGCAACTTGAGCAGTATGACAGTGCATAACTGGAGTATAACCAGGTGCAATAGCTGTTGGATGATGAATGACTATGATTTGTGCTTTGAATTCTTTTGCAACCTTTGGTGGTGCATCTGGAGTTCCAAGTACATCTCCTCTTTTGATATCTTTCTTTTCAATACCTCTAAGGTTGAATCCAATGTTGTCACCTGCTTCTGCAGTTGGCATTTCTGTGTGGTGAGTTTCAATTGATTTGATTTCACCGAGTGCACCAGAAGGCATTACAATAATTTTTTGTCCTGCTTTCATGATCCCGGTTTCAACTCTACCTACAGGTACAGTACCTACACCAGTAATGGTGTAAACATCTTGAATTGGAACACGTAATGGTTTACCAACTGGTTTTTCAGGTACTGTAAAGTCATCAAATGCTTGGAGTAGTGTCTTTCCAGTATACCATGCCATGGCATCTGATTTTTTAACCAAGTTATCACCTTTCCATCCAGAAACTGGAATGAATGGGACATTTTCTAATTTGTAACCTACCGATTTTACTAGTTTTTCGCCTTTTTCTTTTGCTGCTTTGAATGCTGCTTCTTTATAATCAACTGAATCCATTTTGTTAATTGCAACAATAAGTTGGCCAACACCTAATGTTTTTAGCAAAAATGCGTGTTCTCTTGCTTGACCGCCTGCAGCAATTGCGGTATCAGTTTCACCTTCTTTTGCTGAAAGTACCAAAATAGCTGCATCTGCTTCAGATGCACCAGTGATCATGTTTTTGATAAAGTCTCTGTGACCAGGGGCATCAATTAATGTAAAGAAGTATTTTGCTGACTCAAACTTTTGGAAAGCAAGGTCAATTGTAATACCTCTTTCTCTTTCATCTTTAATGTTATCCATAACCCACGCGTACTTGAAAGTATCACCTTTTCCGGTCTTTTCTGATTCGGATGCATGTGCTGCAATAGTTCTCTCATCTACAACACCCAGATCCATTAAGAAATGACCCATAGTTGTTGATTTTCCATTATCAATATGACCGGTAACAATCATGTTTAGATGGGGTTTAACTGCCATATCGAATCGGTATTCGAGGGGATTTATTACTGTTATGAATTTTTGAAAAAAATCTATAATTTTTTCAAGAATTTTTAGATCAAAAAAATTTGAAAAATTACACATAAATCAAAGGGAAAAACAGAGAAGTCATGAAAATTACAGTTTCAGTAATTAAAGCAGATGTAGGTGGAATTGGTGGACACACTAGACCTAGTGATGCACTGATAGAAGCAGTTAGAAAGACTGTCAAAAGTTCTGGAAATTTATTGATTGATCATTATATCGGATATTGTGGAGATGATGTCCACATTGTCATGTCACATACACATGGAATGGACAATGATAAAATTCACAAATTAGCATGGGATGCATTTATGGCAGGAACACAAGTTGCAAAACAAGAAGGACTTTACGGAGCAGGTCAAGATCTTCTAAAGGATTCTTTTTCAGGAAATGTAAAAGGAATGGGACCTGGTGTTGCAGAGATGGAATTTGAAGAAAGACCAAATGAAGCATTTACAGTTTTTGCTGCAGACAAAACAGAGCCGGGGGCATTTAACTATCCAATTTATAGAATGTTTGTAGATAGTTTAAGCAACACAGGACTTATTGTAAATAAAACACTTGCAAGTGGCGTGATAATTAATGTCATGGATGTAGAAGAAGGTAAAATTGCAAAACTTGCATTATGGGAAGACAAACCAACAATTGAAGCGGCTTTAATGTATCCAGGAAGATACGTAGTTTCAACAGTTACAACAAAACAAGGAGAACCAATTTTGGCAGCATCTACAGATAGGCTACACAATATTGCAGGGACATATGTAGGAAAAGATGACCCAATATGCCTAATCAGAACACAAAAGAATTTTCCAGCAACAGAAGAAGTAGGTAGTGTGTTTAACAATCCACACTATGTTGCAGGAAACACAAGAGGAAGTCACAATATGCCACTAATGCCAGTAAAACTAAATTCTGCAGCATCGATTAACTTTTGCATTCCAATTGTAGAGGCACTTGTCTTTAGCATGCACGATGGAAAACTGGTAGGTCCATTTGATGGGTTTTCAACCCCAGACTGGGATTACATACGAGAGATCGCAACAAAAAAAGCACTTGCAATGAGAAGCCAGGGATTCATTCACCCAGCTACACTGGTTCCATCAGAATTAGAATATGCTGAAGGATACAGAGCCAGAATAGAAATACTAGAAGCCAAGATGAAACCAATAGAGGAATCTACGGCAAAGTCACAAAAGAAAGAAAATTACGAAGACCCAGATTAGAGAAAACATAGAACAAAATTGAGAAATAGTTAAAAGAAATTACAACATACCAAAATCACCCTTGCAGCGAATCTTGAAGGTTTTTGATTGGAAGACATACATCTTCACAGCCGTTGCAGTAATTTCATTTTCAAATTTTATGGCAGTATTATTTGGGCAAACCATACCAGCGACATTTATGACATTTTTTAGATATGCTGGCGAGGTAATAATTTTAGGGGCAGTCTTTTTGTTTGCACTGTTATGGCTGTTAAAGGCAAGGCCGCACAATCGTCCAAAGAGCTATTCAATAGTAGTCTTTGATGTGTATGGAAGAAAAAGCGAGATAAGCGACATCCGCACTGAATTTAAGACTCATGATGTAGCTTGGAGCTTTATGAAACAGTATAAAAAATCATATCCGTTATACAATTTTGCCATGGTATCAAAACTTTCAGAATCAGACAAGCCAACTATTTTCAGATACATTTGAAATAAAATCAAAGATTTTAGGAAAATGACATGTGCATTGAATATGCAAATGATAAATCCGATGGCATTTGAACAAGTTTGTAGATGAATTCAATTATTGCAATTCACAGTAAGAAATATGGTATTTTGGGATAATCAAGATTCAGACTTTTATTCAGGATAATACAATAGAACTAGAGTGGAGTTTTCTATTCTAGCTGATGCATTTAGTAAAATGGAATCAACTACAAAGAGATTAGAGCTAACGCAACACCTTGTAGAATTATTTGAAAAGACCCCACAAGATGTAATTTCAAGAATTGTTTATCTCTTACAAGGAAAATTAAGACCAGATTTTGAGGGAGTTGAATTAGGAGTTGCAGAAAAGCTAGCAATAAGAGCAATAGCAAAATCAGCAGGGTCTGACAATGCTGAAAAGAAAATTGAAGTGGAATATAGAAAAAGTGGGGACTTGGGACATGCAGCATCCAAAATTTTAGAGCAAAAGGAACAGACCACATTTATGGTTCAAGACATTACAGTTGAGCGAGTCTATGAGAACTTGTTTACAATTGCAAAACTAGAAGGCTCCAAGACTCATGACAGAAAGATGAAATATATTTCAGGATTACTCAACGATGCAAGCCCAGTTGAAGCTAAATTCATCCTAAAGATTTTACTTGGAACATTACGATTAGGCATTGCAGAAAATACAGTAATGGACGCACTTGCCATTGCATTTACAAGCAATAAGGAAAACAGAAAAGTTTTGGAGCATGCATACAATGTATCAAGTGATCTAGGAAAGGTTGCAGATACCATTGCAAGCAAAGGACTGAAGGGAATAGAAGAATTTGAAATTAATTTGTTTAATCCCATACGACCAATGCTGGCAGATAGAGTAAAAAGCGAAGAAGAAGCAGTTGAAAAACTAGGAAGCAACTTTGCTGCAGAATACAAACTAGACGGAGAAAGAGTTCAATTACACATTGAAGGAGAGAAAGTAGTATTATTTTCAAGAAGCTTGGAAAACATTACAAGCTATTATCCAGATATTGTAGAAAAAATTCCTAAAGCAATTCAAGCACAAAAAGTAATTTTAGAAGCAGAAGCAGTTGCAATCAATGAAAACACTGGGGAGTTTTTGCCATTTCAAGAACTGATGCATCGAAGAAGAAAATACCAAGTAGAAAAAGCAGTGGCACAGTATCCAATCACTGTAAACTTTTTTGATGTATTATATCATGATGGAAAAAGTTGTTTGGAATTAGGATACAAAGAAAGAAGAAGCATTTTGGAAAAAATTGTAAAAGAAGATGACTATGCAAAGCACATACCAATGACTATCATAAACAGTCAAGACGATATTGAAGAATTTTTGGAAAATAGCATCAACTCTGGATGTGAGGGAGTGATGCTAAAGATGCTAGACAAACCATATCAAGCTGGCTCCAGAGGAAGTTATTGGTTAAAACTAAAACGAGAATACCGAAATGAACTTGGTGATAGTCTTGACTTGGTAGTGATTGGCGCATTTTTTGGAAAGGGCAGACGAACTGGAAAATATGGAACCTTGCTTTTAGCTTCATATGATTACGATACGGACATATTTACAAGCATATGCAAAGTCGGAACAGGATTTACAGATGAAGACTTGGATCAGCTCTATCAGATTCTATCAGATAAAGTAACAATAAAGAAAAACCCAAGAATAGACAGTGAGATGGAAGCTGATGTATGGTTTGAGCCAGAACTAGTAATTGAAGTGGTTGCATCTGAAATAACTCTGAGTCCTATTCATAAGGCAGCAAGAAATGAAATTAGAAAAGATACGGGACTGGCATTGAGATTTCCAAAGTTTACTGGAAAAATAAGACTGGAAAAAGATGCAGAGGACGCATCAACTAATGAAGAGATAATGACGCTATTCAAAGGGCAGAAAAAAGTAGCTCATGACAAAAATTTAATGTAATTTATGCGCAAAAATTACAATCAATCATAGAGGATTTAAATTACCTGAGCATATTTTGAAATCTAGAAATGTATAGCGGAGAGCTTGAAGTTCAAGCAAAAAGAAAGGCTATAGCAGTTTTACAAGACGAAATCAACAGAATCTTAAACGCAGCCAGAGAACTTGCAACACTGCCAGACCTGATGATGAAAAAAGACAAGACAGGTATCAAAAATGCACTGGAGCAAATATCAACTATCGAAGAAGAAGTAGAAAATCTTAGAAGAAAAATCACTAGGGAAGTAGCTGACGTTGGAGGTTTAATCATGAACAGAGAAAATCT
>JANPCQ010000041.1:0-1543 GCA_031431055.1 Nitrosarchaeum sp. | reverse complement strand
GATGTAAATTCTTGCGTATCAAGTGAGAATTGCCATAATCTTGGAGAGGATGGATCACTTACCCAAATTGAATTCTTTCCATCATACAAAGGATAAAGAGGTTTTGAAGATTCAGGTAATTCGTATTCTATAATTTCTGTTTTCAGATCTGTTAATCTTGGTTTAACTAGTAAATTCATGAAAATTGATTCGTTTGCACTCTGATTTCTTTGAGTCTCTATTTCCACTTGCCACTTACCCGAAAATCCAAATGTTAACTCTCCTTGAAATTCAATTGGTTTATTCTCTTCTTGTTTGATAATTTTCATAGGAATTTCTATTGGAGAAATGTTTCTCTGAGGGTTGGAGACTTTCAGTTTGATCTGATCTGAATCATACAATGATTTATTTTCAAAATCGCTAATCTTAACTAGAATTGTGTTTGTACCGCTAGAAAATGGTGTTATATCTATATTGAATTTTGTATTTTCTGAAAATTCTATTGTACTAAAACTATATGAAATTCTTTGAGCATCGGCCTGTTTGATTTCTCCAGCAGGCAATGTTCCATTAGCAAGTAATGCAACAACTCCTAAAAGAGCAATTCCTAATACTACATCAAATTTCAATGATCTTTTTAGTTTCTTGTATACTGCAATGGATCCTGATTGTAAATCTTTTTCAGCCTTTTTTTGGATCTTAAACTGGAAATACCCTCCTAAACCAACCATGATTGCTGCAATTGAAATTTTTACAAGAATTAATTTCCCATATACTGACTCGGTGATCAAACCTACATCACTTTCCAAAAACCACAACAATGTTGGTCCAGTAATTATCACAATTCCTACTGCAACAATAAACATAATTGAAAATCTTGGAATTAAAACAAGTGTCATCTTCTCACGTTTTGTTTCCTCTAATTGTGAAAATGTAGGTAGTAACGTAAATACAAAATAAATTATGCCTCCAATCCAAACTGCGGCAACAAAATTATGAATGTAATCTAAAATAATTGCAGGAGTCTCTCCACTGGCTGCACCATGTCCAATCAAACTTGAAGTTCCAATTAATCCAAGTGTAGCTGCAAGCATTGGAATTTTATTTTTTATAGATAGATTCTTTTTTCTATCCATTCCAAACCACAAACCAAGAAGAATAATTGTAATTATCATTCTGATTAGCCATATATTTCCAAAATCAGTTTTAATTACTTCAAAAACTGAAGTTTCCAATCTTACGGTTTGTACTACTAACATCAAAATATTTGATACAAAAATCAGCACTAATCCAATACCTGTAATTGTCATGAATTTTCCATGATGGAAATATTCCACTATATCTAATTCTTTTCTGATTAATTGTTTATTTTGAGTTCCCCAGATTAGTATTGAGGCAATTACAGCACCTAAAACAATGGTTTGGCCTACGAGTCCTGGAAATCTTGATCCTGCTTCAGGTAAATACACAATTTCACTTGGTGATATCTGTTGTTCAGGAACTATTACATTACCTACTCCAAAATTAAATGCTCCAGGTACAAGATGCCCATCAACTTTTGAGA
>JANPCQ010000040.1:0-1699 GCA_031431055.1 Nitrosarchaeum sp. | reverse complement strand
TGATTTAGCTGGAATGGTGGTAGGTCTTGTTTCAAAAAAAGACATGGTACTTGGAAATAAAATAAAAACAGGGGACATTATTATTGGTGCAAAAAGTAGTGGAATGCATTCCAACGGATATTCATTAGCAAGAAAAGCGCTTTTAACAAAATATTCCATAAAAGACAAAGTAAAAGGAGTGGGAGTAATAGGTGAATCTCTTTTAACACCCACAGAAATTTATGTAAAACCAGTTTTAGAAATAATTCAAAAATGTAAAGTAAATGGATTGGCACACATTACAGGTGGAGCGTTTACAAAATTACTGCGTCTCAAAAAAATAGGATATGACATAGATTCACTACCAACAATTCCACCAATAATGAGATTAATTGAAGAACAAGGTGTGAAACCCGATGAGATGTACAAAACATTTAACATGGGTGTAGGATTTTGTGTTGTGGCATCAAAAGATCAAGCAGATAAAATAAAATCAATATTTAAAAAACACAACATTTCAAGTCAGGAAATTGGTCAAATTACATCTAGAAAAGGAGTTTTTATAAACGCTATAAAAATTGCATAGTAATTAGACAATTGTGAAAAAATGTTCAGCCAATAATTAGCTTATATACCCACATTTTATTTGAAAATAGAGAAATGGTAGGAGCATCCATTCATAAAAAAACAATCACTGGGCTTTTACTTCTAAGCATCATTTCCATTTTGATTTGGATCATGCCAGAAATAATAGGATTTGATGCAAGTGTTTCCTTGCGTCTTTTGGCTATAGTTCTGCTTTCAATATACATTATACTGGCATTTGAGATTGTTCATAGAACCGTAATTGTATTAATTGCAGCTACCATTGCAATCATAATTGGCATCACTACAGGTCTTTTCCAAGCTGATGAAAGTTTTGAATTTGCAATTCGTTCTGTTGATTTTAACACAATAGGTCTTTTGCTAGGAATGATGATCATTGTGATCATTTTAGCTGAGACAGGAATTTTCCAATATATTGGAATCAAAATGTGTAAAGCATCCAAAGGAAACATGTGGAAGCTTCTAGTCATGATGAGTGTATTTACTGCAGTTACATCGATGTTCATAGATAACGTTACAACAATTCTGCTTATGATTCCCATCACTATTTCTATATTCAAAACTTTTCGCATGTCACCTATTCCCTTCATACTTGCACAGGTACTTGCATCAAACGTAGGAGGAACTGCTACTCTTATTGGAGATCCACCAAACATAATGATAGGATCAGCCGCTAACATTGACTTTAGTACATTTTTGATTCACATGGGTCCTGTAATTGTGGTTTCATTGATAGTATCGCTTGTTTTATTCAAAGTATTTTTTAGAAAAGATCTAAAGGCAACACCGCAAAATCTTGGAGAGTTAATGAGTCAAAACGAAATATCTTTCATTAAGGACAGACCACTTTTGGTAAAATCATTATTGGTGTTGTTTAGTGTTATAGTACTTTTTGTCATTCATGGTAGTTTACACATTGAACCTTCACTTGTTGCACTTGGTGGAGCAGGAGTGTTACTACTCATATCAAAAATAAAGCCTGAAAAAATATTACATGAGGTTGACTGGAGCACCCTCATATTCTTTGCATGTCTTTTCATCACTATAAGTATCGCAAAAGAATCCGGAATGATTGATGTGTTGGCTAAGACTGCACTTGGCATCACAGCAGGAA
>JANPCQ010000039.1:0-1638 GCA_031431055.1 Nitrosarchaeum sp. | reverse complement strand
ATAACATTCCAAGCTTTAAGGATTACAAGCTTAGTCCAATACAATTTGTCATTTGGCAAATTACAAAAATTTTGCTCTTTGGAGCATTTTTTGTAAATATTATGTTTGGATTTGCAGCAATATCATTTATTGATGGAAATAATCTAGGTTTAGAAAATTTATCAAACATATTTTCTTTACCGTTTGTAACACCAAGTGTTGATCCTAACTATGCAGTTGAACAAGTTGTTCCAATGATTCCAGCACTAGTAATTCTTTTACCTCCAGTTCTTGCAGCAATCGGACTTCGTTTAGTTTTGTATGTAGGTATTCATAAAATTATTAATGTCGTTACTTCTTATCTTCAAGATTCAAAAAGTGGAAAACCAAGATACCTCAATTATGTTTCAACTATAGAAACTATAATTGGTGTAGGTGTACTCTGGTTAGGTTTTAATCTATTTTTTACTGATCAAATTGATTATAACACAAGATATATTGTTGGTGGGACACTTGTAATTGGATTTGCTCTTTTAGCTTTTTCAATTGTAGATAGAATAAGAGCACGTGTCCTTACTCATATGTTTAAGAGAGATGTATACATTAGAATTCTAACAGTTCTTGCAATTGCAGTTATTGTTGGCGGATTGGTAACTGTCAATAATAGTATTGCAGATGCAAAAAAAATTGAATACTTGGGACCTTACACTGCTCAGCAAATCGGTGTAAATCGTTACATCGGTCAACTAAATGATATCAAAGAAAACACTCATGAGGTAACATTACAGTCTGTGTCACCAAATAATATAAAAAATTATGTAAATAAAAACAGCGATGTACTTGATGTAGTTAGAGTATGGGATTGGGAGGCAGCATTTGCTAAATTAAAACCTGAAATTGGATTAATCCCAAACGTAGATTTTGAAGACAATGATATTCTTCGTTTTAACAATACATTATACTGGACTGCCTCAATGAAACCTGTATTACCTTCTTCAGTTAGTCTTGAAAATAGATGGTATAACGAACATCTTGTATATACTCACGTTCCAAATGGATTCCTCACACTTGAGGCTACAGATGGCCAAATTGTAGATAGCGGTGAATTCTTTAAACAACGAGAAATCTATTATGGTGAAGGAGGCCTCTTTGAGCAAACTTGGTCAGCATATCCAAACTCTAGAGGATCCACTAGTGCAGAACTAGGAGGAGTATCTTATAATGGTAAAGGAGGATTAGATGTATCTCCACCTCTTAGCTGGACTTTTGAGCCAAACTTTTTACTTTCATTTCCTGCAGAATCAGTCCATGTAATGCGATACAAAGATGTTCATGATAGAATGAAAACTTTGTATCCTTATTTTCTATATGATGTATTTGGTAAAGAATTAGATTCTATTCCAGTAACTGATGGAGAAAATTCTTACTGGTTGATTCCTTTGATAATTGGATTTGATACTCGTGATGTACCATGGTCTTCTGGAAATCCATATCTTAGATTAGTAGGATTTGCTCTAATTGATAGTTATGATGGTAACATTCAACTATTGAAAACAGGCGATGATTTCTTTACTGAAATGTTTGTTAGTCAATACTCTGATCAGTTTAAACCAATACCTGCTTGGCTTGAAGAACAAATACGATATCCAGTTGAATTGT
>JANPCQ010000038.1:0-11115 GCA_031431055.1 Nitrosarchaeum sp. | reverse complement strand
AATTTTCCAGAATTAATTTGTCAAAAGACAAGTGCCGGGGTCGCCTAGCCTGGTAGGGCGCGCGCCTGGAAATAATTTACCATAAAGCGCGTTCTCGCAAGGGAACGGGAGTTCAAATCTCCCTCCCGGCGCCATTTTCTACAATGCCAATTTTTCAATTATATCACTAAATTTCCAAGGCCCACACTGTGCATCTGAACTTTTACTTTCAAACATTCCTTGTTTGTTTAGATGATTTACAACATACGCAGAAAATGGTAGCGCCCCTGTAGCTCCGGGAGAATTATAATTCAAAATATGAAAAGACATTGAATCCCCTTCTAAAATCACATCTGGAACAAATTGTCCCTTCTCATTTATTACAGATGATCTAATTCCTGCAGTCCCTCTCTCTGTGATTTTTTCTGCATCAATTTTTGGTAAGAATCGCTTAACTCTGTTAATCATTGCTGATTTTGACATTGAGGATTGAATTTCATTTATTGCAAGTTCTTGGAATTGTTTATCAAATATTGTTTTTCTTGCACCAGATCTAAGCATCTCTAATATTTTTGGAACAAATTCTTTGATGTTCTCTGTTTTATTGTATCCATATGGACTAAACACTGGTACTGCATTTGGCCCAATTTCACAACTTCCATCAACTCTAATAATCCAATGTGGATCTAAAAATGGATAATCTGGATATTCTGGTACTGAATACACACTTGTTTTTGTCAAATTATTGTATTCTTTTGGTGTTTTCCAATACTCTCCTCTGAAATGCACATCTGTAAATGTCTCTGCAACACCAATTTTATGTGCAATATCTATTGCTTCACCTCCTGCTGCATTGATAACAAAATTTGCAAAAATCTCATATTCATTATTTAATGTGATTTTCCATTTACCGTCAATTTTTTTTATATTGGTCACTTTAGTGTCTAGCATAAAGTTTATTCCATTATCCATACTGTCTTTCATCAATGCATCAGTAACTTTAGCATAATCTGTAGAGGCATCTCTGTATACATAAAGTGCAGATTCGCATTTTATTTCTGGTTCAATTTTCTTTAATTCATTTTTATCCATTAATTTGATATCATTATCTTGTAATCCATTTTGTTTTCCCCATTTGAAATATTTCTCTAGTACTTTGGTTCCTTTTTCATCTAAAGATACTTCTATCACTCCATCTTTTTTAAACGGTAAACTTTTCAGCTTGGAATATTCTTCCAACATTTCATATCCATGAAAAGCTGTTTTTGCAAACATCTTTTTCATCTCAGGATTGTATAGATATGGCGCATGAACTTTTCCTGTGTTTCTACCGCTTGTGTGAAATGCAACATTGTGTGCTTGTTCTATCACCGCAATCTGTTTTGTTTTATTTAGAAAACCAAGAAAATATGAGATTGAAGCACCCAGTATTCCTCCCCCGATAATTACTAGATCAAAATTATGTGTCAATGCATTTCCATTTCATATCCATCAATATTAAATTGAATATATGGCAATCAAGATTAATATCATATAAAATCTGAGTTCTAGTTGTGTTACCTGATAGATGCTCTATTATGGAAAATGGAAAACAATGTGTAAACCCACCAGAATTTGTAGTATCTATTGTGGTAGAAAAAGATGAATACATGGTTGGAGTCACATGTAATAAACATAAACAAATAGTCTCAAGAAAAATTCAATCTCTTCAGAATGAAGATAAAATACCTCGTGGCAAAATCAGTTTTTTACCATTAAAAGCAGTTGGAACTGACTGTATACATGGTGATCCGGATGATTTTGTCCATTTAGACATTAATAATCCTAAAAATTGAAATAATTTCTTTTTAATTACATTGTATTGCTTTTCGATATATTATCTGATTTATTAAAAATTAACGACATTTTATTGATCATAAAAAACAACGCTGCTGTTTCTGAGATTAGAGGCAATTCTTTACACATTAAACAGAAAGAAAAATGGATTACCATTGGTGATAATGATGGACCTGCCCACATGCACGTTAATACTGAATTGATACGCGTTGCCAAGTTTGTTGAGGAAGAAAAACCTGATCGTACAAGCTTTAGTGTCCAATTTTTTGATCAAAATGGAGACCGTATTTTGGGCGCATTTTTTACAAAAATGTATGACCAAAGTAATAATCTTAATTTTGAGAGAAAAAAGATTTATGAAAAATTATGTGAAAAATATGGTTCAAAAATTCAGTTTTAAAAAAATACCTTGTCTGAAAATGACAAGGAGAAAAATTTTTTTATTCTTCTAATTGTTTTTTCTTCTTTTCTTTTTCAGATTGTTGTTTAGCTAATTCTAATTCTTCATTTGTGTGTTTGAATTTTTTCAATCTATTGTTAATTTACAATCTATGTATAAAAACTGCACAGTTTTTCTCGATGTGTTCTAAGCGTAAATCCTCACTTAATACCCAACAGAGTAAATGGGGTTTTTTCCATTAATTCCTAGATTCAAATTCTTTACAGTAATTTCTGCCATTTTTGCTCTTGTCTCTTTGGTTGAACTTCCTATATGTGGTGCTAAAACAACATTTTGTATCTTTGTTAATGGATGTTTTCCACTAATAGGCTCTGATTCATATACGTCAAGAGCAGCACCTGCAATGATTTTTTTATTTAGTGCTATTATGAGATCTTTTTCATTAACAATTTTGCCTCGTGCAGTATTAATTAAAAATGCTGATTTTTTCATTTTTTTAAAAATTTTCATATCAAATAATTGATTTGTTTCTTTTGTGTGGGGTACATGTATTGAAATTACATCACTTTGAGTTATCAGTTTGTCTAATGTAACATATTTTACTCCTAAAAATTTCTCTTTATTTTTGGAAACAGGTTTTCTATTATGATATACTATTTTCATATCAAATGACTTAGCTCGTTTTGCAAGAGTACTCCCAATCCTTCCTAATCCAAAAATTCCTAATATCTTACCTTGAAGATCAGTTCCTACATAATCACATGCCCCGTAAATTTGCCTCCATTTTCCATTTCTGACTATTCTATCTCCTTCGGAAACTCTACGTAAAACATCAAGCATCAAAGAAAATGCCAAATCTGCTGTTGCATCTGTGAGAATTTCTGGAGTGTATCCAACACGAATTTTCTTTTTCTTTGCATATTGTGTATCTATATGATCAAAACCAACACTATAGGTACTGATAACTTTGAGGTTTTTTGCAATATCTATTAAATCACTATCAATTTTATCATATGGAAAACAGATCAATCCTTCAACATTTTTAATTTTTATTCGTAATTTTGTTTTTGAAATTGGAATTTTACCTGAATGAATTTCAATCTGATATTTTTTTCTTAATTCTTTTAATGCAAAGTCATGAAGTGTTCTAGTGAGAAAAACTCGCTTTTTTTCCATCATCCATGAGATTTATCTCAAACCATTTATACGATTTCTTTCTAGATGAACATGATGTCAAAGACCGAAGAAGAGGAATTTGCAATTTGCATAGAATGTGGCAATTCTATTGAAAAATGTGTTTGTGTATGTCCTTATTGCGGTGAACGAGATAAATGTGAATGTGCGTTATTTGATTCAGCTACTGGTGGTTAGATCAATTCATCCATCATATTATTAATATTCAAAAAATGACAAGAATGTATATGAGTTCTATTGATTTTACTTGGTTAATTGGAGGTCCGCAAGGAAGTGGAGTTGATTCTGGTGCTAATATTTTTTCTAAAGTTTGTGCAGAAATGGGGTATAGGATTTTTGGTAAGAGGGAATTTTATTCTAATATTAAAGGAGAACATAGTTATTTTGTAGTTAGAGTTTCTGATGAAGAAATTCATTCAAATGTAAATGATGTTACTTTAATGGCTTCTTTTGACGCTGAAACAATTTTCAGACATTTTAATGAAGTTACTAAAGATGGTGGAATAATATATGATTCTGATCTAGATAAAACAACCACTGATGAAGTACTTACACTTGATAATTATTTTAAAGCAAGATTACACAAAGAATTAGAATCTAAAAACAAACCTTTTACAATTGCTGGAGTTCTTGAGATTGCAAAAGAGAAAGGTGTACATCTTTATCCCGTGTCTTTTCGAGAAATACTGTCCAATCTTGCTGAAGAGACAGAAAATCCAAAACTAAAAGGATTATCTAGATTGTTTAATGTGCTTGCGGTTTCTTTATCACTAGGGTTAGTCAAAATGCCGCTTGATCCTTTACTTCAATCTATCAATTCTATATTTTCAAAAAAATCTCAGATAGCAGAAATTAATAAACAAGTAGCAAATTTTGCCTATAATTATGCTAAATCAAAATTTGATAATTTTCATTATACTCTAACTGGAACTGCTAAACAACCTGATACAATTCTTGTTCAGGGTCATTTTGGAACTTCGATAGGAAAAATGGTTAGCGGTTGTAGATTTCAATCATACTACCCTATCACTCCTGCTTCTGATGAAAGTGTCTATCTGGAATCTCATGAACTTTTAGAAATTCATAATGATAGACCTGGTTCAACTATTGTGATTCAAACTGAAGATGAAATATCTGCAATGGGTATGATGATTGGCGCTGCATTAACTGGTACGCGTTCTTCAACATCTACTTCTGGACCTGGGTTTGCATTAATGGCTGAATCACTTGGCTGGGCTGGAATTAATGAAGTTCCAATTGTAATCACTTTGTATCAGCGAAGTGGACCTTCAACAGGTCTTCCTACCAGACATGGACAAGATGACTTGCTCTTTGCAGTACATGCTGGGCATGGTGATTTTCCAAAAATTGTTTATGCATCTGGTGATATTGAAGAAAGCTTCTATGACACTGGAAGATGTTTTAATTATGCAGATGTTTATCAGATTCCAGTTATTCATATGATGGACAAATTTCTTTCAAGTTCTGTTGTTACCTGCAAAAAATTTGATCCTCAAAAGATTTCCATTGATAGAGGTCTGTTGTTAGATAAAGTAGATGGGGAATACAAGCGGTTTGCTTTTACTGATGATGGAATTTCTCCACGTTCTAGATTAGGATTAGATAATGGTATTTTTTGGAATACTGGAGATGAATCAGATGAATTTGGTCATATTACAGAAGATCCTCATGTTCGTATCCAAATGATGGATAAAAGAATGTCTCGATTAGACTTGGTAACAAAAAGAGTTCCATATGATGAACAGGTTGTTTCATTTGGTGTTCATGATTACACTATAATTTCTTGGGGTTCCACTAAGGGTCCAATTTTGGATGCTATTTCCATACTTAAAAAAGAAGGAATTAACATTGGATTTATCCAAATTAAATTAATTCATCCATTTCCATCTGATTATGTCAAGTCTCTTCTAAAAGATGCAAAAACCATCATCGACATTGAGGCAAATCATTCAGGTCAATTAGGCAAGATCTTCAATCAAAATGTGTTACGAGAAATTGATTATTTTATACTAAAATATACTGGAAGAGGAATGACCAGTACTGAAATTTATGATTCACTAAAAAAAATAGTTGAAAATAAAGCAAACAAAAGAGAGGTTCTAAGTCATGGCGCTTAAACTGATTGATTACAAAACCGAAGTACATAATGATTGGTGTCCTGGATGTGGGGATTTTGGAATAGTTAACGCATTACAAATGGCCCTAGCCGAAATGGGAATAGAACGCGATAAAGCAACAATTTTTTCTGGCATTGGTTGTTCTGGAAAGACATCTCATTTTATCAACACATATGGTATTCATACCCTACATGGAAGAGTTTTGACTTTTGCCCAAGGTGGAAAACTTGCAAATCCTGAGATGACAGTTGTGGCAGTAGGTGGTGATGGTGACGGATTGGGAATAGGAGCCGGTCATTTTGTTGCAGCTGGAAGACGCAATATTGACATGACTTACATAATATTTGATAATGGAGTTTATGGTTTAACTAAAGGACAAGCTTCCCCAACCTTAAGACTTGGTGAGAAAACAAAATCACTTCCTTCTCCAAACACAAACTATAACGTAAATCCTATTGGATTGGCAGTAGCAAGTGGATTTACATTTGTAGCTCGTGGTTATTCTTATGATGTTCGACATTTGAAAGATTTGATAATCAAAGCTGTTCGTCACAAAGGTCTTTCTTTTCTTGATGTATTACAACCATGTCCAACTTACAATGATATCAATACAAGAGATTGGTATGCTGGTATTGATTTAGCACAAGAATCTATGGAAAGACACTCCAGAATCTATAAACTTGAAGATACACATTTTGAACCAATAGTACATTATGACAATGAAACAGAAGTTAATGAAAAATTATCTCAAGCCTTGATCAAATCTCTGGAATGGGGAAATAAAATTCCAATAGGTGTATTTTATCAAAACGAAATAATCTCTCCATATTCTACTAGACTAACTGATAAAATCCCAAATTATCTTGAAAACCCTCCTGCACAACAAAGGATTTCCGAAAATGGATTGCCTACTACTGATGTTTCAGAAATACTTGATTCACTCAGAGTTTAGAATGTCTATAACCTAATGAGTTATAGACTAGTTTATTCGTAGATCACCTTGCTATTGAACATAAACGAGGCAAATAAAATATTTAGAAAATCCATTATCAAAGGTTTCTTTGAGCCCCAACTAGTTAATCTTGATTTTAAAAAATCAGGAGTCAAACATCCTTCTATAAACGATGATGGGTTGATGCAATCTGATTTACTCCACATGTTTTTTGATGTGGATACTGGTTCTGATTATCCAGATGCAGATGAATGGTTTATTGTTGAACTGCTTTTTCCACATGATATTAAACTTCCAGACACTTTGAAAGGAACTGATTATTTCACAACTATTTCAGTTGAGGATGGAAAAACATTTTGGCATCATCGTGAACTAATCCGCTACAAATATGGTAAATCAAAAAAACTCGATGATGCATTGGAATTTTTAGAATCAAAATACAAAGAACTACACGGTTTACTTGAACCACTTCAAAAAGATCTCAAGTAATGGCATTCCAACTATCTCCTCTGAAAACATATCTTTTGTTTTCAGATGTTGCAGTATTAAGACGCCATCTTATTGATTCAGGATCAAACTTGTAAACTATTTCTAAAACATCTGATGGTAGTTTTTCTGGATCTAGATGATATGGGAGCAATTCTAAAACAAAATCTATCTTTTCAATTGCATTATCATACCATTGTTTATCTTCAGTATCTACCACAAAAGTTATTTTTGGTTTTCCTAAAAAATTAATAATTATCTTTAACGCATTTCCAGTACCTCTACGTCTTTTCATCTCTTTGAAAATAGCCTTCATTTTTTCCCAGCGTCTAAAATCAAACCATTTGAAAAATTCTTCGTTAAAAGCAAGTGGTATGTCTAAATTCAAAAAACTGACAAAATTATCATCATTTGCTTCAATCTCCTCTTGAATAATTGAAAATCTCGAATTCAAATATCCATAAATTACTTCAATCTCCCAGGGTGATATTCCATAATATTGTAGAGATATTTTCAGATTCTCGTCAATCACTAATTAGAAATCATGAAAATTGTAATTAAATCTTCAAATCTAGTCAGGATTGACTTTATTTCTCCTCAAAATTAAAATTATAGAGTAAAAAATGCTCACTAATGAAAAAGGAATTTGTAGTAAGAAGTATTGATGCTGCACCTGACGGTGCACCGTATGTTGTTGTCTCTCTATCTTCCATTAAAGACCTTAAAGAAGGAACTACCTCTACTCCTTCTCCTTTCGGTAGTCCAAAAGTGATGGGATTCACTAACATGAATGATATGATGAAGGATCTCAACAAAATGTTCTCTGGAATGGGTGGAATGGGTATGCAAAGCGGTGTGACACAACTAAAACTTGAAATGCATGAATACAAAGAAATGGGTTTGTCTGTAGGTGATAAAGTCTATCTTGAATTAACCAAAGAAGAAACTTTGGGTATATAATCAATCTATTTTTTATTTTCTTTTTTTAATTATTCTATATGGTGTTGATAAATTTCCATAGATAAAATATGCTAACTGTTCCAATTACAAATAACATTGGTTTCCATGCAAAAACTGGAATACTTGGTGTTGCAAGCTTTACTTTGTAATTATCGAAAATCATATGAACATTTTTTTTGATTTTATCGTGCCAGATTTTATAATCAACTTGATATTTTTTCAATATCTCTTCTACTTCATATATCACAGGTGTTCTTTGTGACACTAAGTGTTGAAGGTAATCTCTTGAAACCTCAACTTCTGCATGTATGCCAATTAATCCTTTTTTAAGATCTACCATTCTCACATGCATTTCCCATGGCTTTTTTAGTTTAAGATTTAAACCGTTTCCAATTTGGTCAGGCTGTTTATGTTCTAGTTTGACTTTAGTAAATCCTTCAGCTGTGAAAATTTTCATTAATTCATCAAAGCTCTTCTTCACTACAATGTGAAGCTGTTCCACACCTTTACTATCTATGTCAATACTGTGTTTTAATCCATCCAGAAATGAAATTGTTTTGGGATATCTTGTTAGGTATTCCATAATTTTGTCCTCAAAAAACCTCTATTTAAAGCAGAATCCATTCAAATTCTAGTAGTTCATTGGATTTGTTAGACCTCTAACGTATACGCACTGATCTGGAGATATCGCCATCTCAGTTGGACTGATTTTTCTGTCTGTAAGTTTTGCTCCTGAATCTCTAACAATTGCAAATGGTTTTGATTCTGCAGCCTCCCCCATTTTGTGATTCGCAATTGTTGCAAGATTATCTACAACTGCTTGGAAAGTCACCTTCAAAGGATTTCCATCAAGATCTTTTTCAGCTCTCATATCTAATACTGGCTCAATACCTGCACACGATACTGCTACCCCTGATGTTCCAATACGAGATGGCATCAATCTACTATCTACTAAAATAACTCCTATGTGGATTAAGAATTTTAAAAAAACTTTCCTTCTAATTTGTTCTGCTATGAGATACGGATTTTTTGGATATAAAATCACTTTTCCCTTTTTAGCATTTGATTTATCAATTCCTGCATTTGGGGCCATTATGTTATCTGCTGAAGTAATAACAAAGCCTGAAATTCCGCCAAAAATTTTATCCGACTCTCTTAGAATTATCTCTGCAATTTCAGCTTTTATTTGAAATTTCTTAGAAACCTCAGTTCCTTCTTTTGATGTCTTGACGTTGTTTAAATCAATCAATCTTCCTTGAGAATTTGAGATGTATTTTGTTGACACTACTATGACGTCTCCTTCTTGTAGTCTTTCATCATTTTTGTTTAATGTTTCTAATAATGCCTCAAACACATCAAATTCCTCTTCTTTTCTTTCTGAAAATAAGGGTGATACGGTCAGAGACACAATATAACGTGATATTCCTTTTCTTTTTTATTGTTACGAAATCATACTTTTACTCCATTCATTCCATAGCAAAAACTGTCAGGCCAACACCCTCTTCTGAAAAGCTTTTAATCTGTAGAACTAGCTTTTTCGATTATGAATATAACTGAAAAGATACTTGCACGTGCTTCAGGAAGACAACAAGTTATTCCTGACGATGTAATATTTGCAAATGTGGACAAAGTAATGATCCATGATGTATCTGGTCCAGGTGTGATCAAAGTATTTGATAAATTAAAGAAACAAGGCATTAATGTTGATAAATTATGGGATCCAACAAAAGTTTGGGTTGCAGAGGATCATTTTGTTCCTTCTGCAGATATGGTATCAGCTGAAAATATTGTAAAATTGTCTAATTTTACAAAAAATTATGGCATTGAAAAACACTTCAAGTATGGAATGGGGCAATACGGAATTTGTCACACACTATCACACGAAGAAGCATTGGTATTACCTGGCGATGTATATGTTGGAGGAGATTCTCATACTAATACCACTGGTGCATTGGGGTCATTTGCTTGTGGATTGGGTCATACTGATGTGGCATATGTTTTATTGAATGGAAAAATTTGGTTTAAGGTTCCTGAAACATTATACTTTAAGCTCAATGGAAAACTTCCAGACCATGTAATGGCTAAAGATCTTATTCTAAAGATCATTGGTGATATCAGTACTGAGGGTGGGACATACAAAACAATGCAGTTTGGTGGAAGTGGAATTGATGAAATGTCAGTTGAAAGTAGATTGACTTTATGTAACATGACTACAGAAGCTGGTGCTAAAAATGGAATAGTGGAACCTGATCAAAAAGTAGTTGATTATCTTACAAGTAGAGGAGCTACAAATATTTCCCTAATTCATGGAGATGATAACGCTGAATATCAAAAGATATACGAATATGAAGGTTCAGAAATGGAGCCAATTGTGGCAAAACCCTTTTCTCCAGAAAATATTTCTATAGTTAGAGAAGCGCCATCTGTAGACTTGGACAAATCATACATTGGTTCTTGCACTGGTGCAAAATACGAAGATTTGGAAGCGGTCGCTAAAATTCTCAAAGGAAGAAAAGTTAAGATTAGAACCGAAATTTTACCGGCTTCAATTTCTATTTACAAACGGGCGATGGAACATGGACTGCTCAAAATATTTTTAGACGCAGGCGCCACCGTTGGTCCGCCAACATGTGGAGCATGTTGTGGTGCACATATGGGAGTTTTGGCAAAAGATGAAATTTGCATTAGTACTACAAATAGAAACTTTCCAGGAAGAATGGGCCATGTTGATTCTCAAACATATCTTTCTTCCCCACTTGTAGCAGCGGCATCTGCAGTTACTGGTAAAATAACTGATCCGAGGGATTTGAATTGAAAGGAAACGTCATAAAATACGAAAGAGACAATATTGACACGGATGTCATTATACCTGGGCAGTATCTCAAAGTACATGACTATGCTGAGCTTGCATTACATGCCATGGAAGGCCTTGATCCTGATTTTCACTCAAAAGTAAAAGAAGGCGATTTTATCTTATCTGGAAGAAATTTTGGCTGCGGTTCATCTCGTGAGCATGCACCAATTGCACTTTCTCATTCTGGAATAAAGGCAGTACTTGCACTCTCATTTGCAAGAATATTTTATAGAAATGCAGTTGATGGCGCATTTTTGTTACCAATAGAAATTGAAGAGGACACATACTCAAATATTTCTGAAGGCGACGAACTTGA
>JANPCQ010000037.1:0-2981 GCA_031431055.1 Nitrosarchaeum sp. | reverse complement strand
CCAATGAAAGCAATATTTTTAAAAGTCTATAAAATTCCGGAATTTAATACTCCTATAAAATCTGAATATCAGGGTTGCAAATCTTGGATAAACATAAATGAAGAAATACCAATTGGAGAAGCAGTTTTGAGCGATATAGAAATAGAATCAAGACTAAATAAATTCAAGGAGATAGTAAAATGAAATATAAAACATTAGGAAAAAGTGGAATCAAAGTATCAGAGATAGGATTTGGGGCATGGACTATAGGTCTTGATTGGTGGGGTAAGAAAATTGAAGAAGATGAAGCAAAGCGTATGCTCAAAAGAGCATACGATTTAGGAATTAATTTCTTTGAAACAGCTGATATGTATGGTAAAGGAATAAGCGAGAAACTTATTGGCCAAGTATTCAAAGGAATGAGAGAAGAGGTAGTTATTTCAACAAAATATGGATATGATTTTTCAAAAGTAGAGCAAATAGGACACACAGAATTACCACAAAGTTTTGAACCAGAGTTTACAAGAAAAGCACTGAGTGCATCACTAGAAAGATTACAGACAGATTATGTTGACTCGTATGGAATGCACAATCCAAAGCTAAACCATATTAGAAATGACATCACTTTTGATACAATTGACAAATTGATTCAAGAAGGAAAGATAAAATCATCACAAGTGGCATTGGGTCCAGCAATAGGATGGACACAAGAAGGATTAGAAGCAATGGAAAGAAAAAGTGTTTCTGCCATACAAACAGTCTATAATATTTTAGAGCAAACACCTGGAAATGAGTTAATTGAGAAAGCAGAAAAACAAAATGTTGGAATTTTAGTTAGAGTGCCAGATGCGTCTGGAATTCTAACAGGTAAAGTAAAGGCAGAGACAGTAATTCCAAGCAATGATCACAGAAAAGATAGAAAACAAGAATGGAGACAAGATGCATTACGAAAAGTAGAGCAATTCAGACCAATTGCGGAGCGTAATGGATTAAGCATTACAGAATTTGCAATAAAATTTATCTTGTCAAAAAAATCAATCGCATCAGTTTTACCCACTGTAGTAAGTGTAGAAGAAATTGAAACTTTTGCTACAATATCAGATGGGAGATATTTAAATTCCTCAGATATGAAAGAAATAGATGACCTATACAATACTTGGCCCTCATACGAATTAAAGGCAACACTAGTAAATTAGTTTTCAGATGGACAAATCAATCGATCTCATTAAAACATTAGACATTATTGAAGAAATGAAACTTGCAAAGATTGGCGAGTACAAAAAATGGGATACAATAATTAAAAAAATAAAAAATAAAGAGGACCTAAATCCATCAGACTTGGAGTATTTTTCGAGCATAACAAGAATTTACAAGGAATCAAACATAACTATTAGAAGTAAAGTTTATCACACAAAATTATCAGATCATGATGAAAAACCAGCATGTAAAATTTGTGGTGATGATTCAGCATATTATTGCAACATGAATGACCAATACTTTTGTATGATTCATGTAGTAGGACATGATGATAATGAATTTTAAGATACAGAAATTGTTTCTTCTAGGCTAAAATTATTTTCAACAAAGTATTCCACTCGAGTTTTTTTAAATTCACGTGTACTAAACAATATTTTATAATCATCAATATTGATTTGATTTTGGATTGTTTTTGCCATTTCTCCTGCTTCCTCTTCAGATTTACAATGAATCATAGAAAATACACTATATGGCCAATCAGGATATGTGGGCCTTTGGTAACAATGACTCACTTGTGGAAAAGCGCCTAATTTTGAACCTACTTCTGAAATTTTATCATTAGATACTTTCCAAACAATCATCCCATTTGCTGTAAATCCAACCTCTCTATGTCTTAAAATTGCGGCAAATCTTCGCATTACTCCAATACTTTCATAGTATTTCATTTTCTCAAATAATTCATCTTCAGTAAGTCCTAGTTTTGTTGCAGAATTTAGAAATGGTCTATCAATGATTTCCATATCTTTTTGTAGTTCACGGATAAATTCTTTATCTTGTTCAGTGGGGATAAATTTTACATTTTTAATTTCTTTTTTTTTCTTCTGTCGGAGCAATATCATGTTTTTTTTCATCAATCATATCTAATTTTACACCAATCTTGAATAACTGAATAGTTGGCAACATTCTAACTTTTTTAATTCCTTTTAATACAGAAAATTTGTCCACTTCAGTCTTCAAATCAGAACCAGGTGGTACTGCCAAAGTAAACCAGAGATTAAACTGATGATCTCGCTCATAATTGTGGCTTACACCAGGATGACGATTAATCTGATTTGCAACATATTCTAATTTATCAGACTCAATCTCCATTGCAACCAAGGAACTTTTGTAGCCAAGACGTCTTGTATCAAATATTGCACTTAGTTGTCGCAATACTCCAATTTTTTTAAGATTGATTAAACGGTCTTTAATAATTTCAGAAGAAGTTCCAAATTTTTTTGCAATATCGTCAAAAGGTTTTGGAGTAAGAGGAAAAGTCCATTGAATTTCATTAAGAATTTCTTTATCAAGATTATCCAAAGATTGAGGCAATATCTCAATAATCACCCCATTCAATTAAAAATGTAGCTAGAATATTACGCATCTGATTTGAATCTATAAATAGAAACTTTTGTCCCTTTGATCGATGATAATTAATCTAAATCTACATGGGAGATTAGTCATTATTCTTGGTGGTGGAAATGAAGCTCTAAAGAGAATTAATTCATTATTAAAAGAAGATTGTCAGATTCTACTAATTAGTAGAGCGATAAACAATCAGATAAAAATGCTAGTGAAAAATAAAAAAATAGGATTTAAAAAACAGAAAATTCAGAATTCATCTGTTCTTTCAATCTACAAGCCATACATGGTAATCACAACAACAAATGATAAAAAATTGAATCTGGAAATAATTAACTATGCCAAAAGCAAAAAGATCATCGCATATAGTTCAGACAATGCAGAATTAAGTGATTTTGCAAATC
>JANPCQ010000036.1:0-4757 GCA_031431055.1 Nitrosarchaeum sp. | reverse complement strand
GGCATAATCGGTTTATTGATATAGTCGATTCGTTTAATGAATACATGGCAACAGCTTATGTTTTAATAAACTGTGAACTAGGTTCCGAAGAGTCTATCATACAGCAACTCAAGGGTCTAGATGGTGTGAAGGAAGTTCATGGTACTTTCGGAGCATATGATATCTTGGCTAAGATTGAGTCTGATACTGTTGAAAAACTTAGAGAAACAATTACTTGGAAAATCAGAAAAATTGAGAAGATTCGATCTACACTAACCCTCATGGGTATAGAAGGCCAATCATAAACACTCTTTTTTCTTATCATGATTTTACATTTTATTTTTGTTGTAAAAATAGAGGATCGTGAAAAACGTAAACTAGAATTTGACTATGTAACACAAATGGCAAATTTTTCTAAAGTTTGGATCAAAGAAAAATTTGGTAGAGACTTTGAAATTCAATGTGATGAATTAATTACAAAACCAAGAAGTCTATTTCAAAAATTAGATACACATACACTCATTAAAGATCATGAACAAAGAGGAACCCAAATTTACCATTTTTATCTTTGTCATTTTAAACCGCTTTGGACTGATTGCACATGTGAAGGATATCATGCTGAAAACTTTGGTATGGTTTGGTGGCAACCTTCACAAGATCCTTCTGACACATTATTTCTTGCAGAAAAAAATTGTACTACTGTTTCTCATGTATTGGCACATGAGCTTTTACGAGCATCAGGACACAAAAAATTTATCGAAGATGTTCATGAGATTTGGACCAAACATTTCTACGATCAATTACATTTTGAACAATATGGAGCAAACTTTGAAAAAACAGAAGGAAAGCCAATGTTTCTTACAATCAACACATCTAACTTAAAACAAAATAAATTTTCTGTAGACTGAATTTAACACTTTGTTACTGAATAAATGTTATTTTCAAAATTTGCAGTCTTGAAATCAAGCTTATTTTCAGTATCATGCGTTCTGGATTTGCTCAAGTTTTCAAGCTCAACTAAAGCATCGCCTCTAAATCCCACTGAAGAACCATAAATTGCATCACTTAACATAGTTCCATGATCTCCTTTCTTAATGTCATCAACCATCTCATAGAATCGTATGGTTTCTTTTTTGTTTACAGGATTTCCAATTGCTTTGTTATGTGCAACTGCAATGTACATTCCATTGTTTTTAACAGCGACAGGAATTTTATGATTTGTTCCACTGGCTCCTGGAATTGCCTCATTTACTAAAACTTCACATTTATGATACATGCTAGAAACATATGCATAGAATCTATATTGTGCATATTTCCCTGCATTATCTTCTTCACATCCAACAAATACTTTATGTAAAAGTTCTAGGGCCTCATCATTCATACTTTGTAATCTATCGTCTATTCTTCCTCTTTCTAGAAGTTCTGATTTACATTCTTTTGAAATTAATACTAAAATGAAATCTGGTAAATTATAATTTTTTAGAGCAGCAACATATGCACCTGCTTGTGACATTCCAAATTTTGGAAAACCCTTATTGACCATCTAAACACCTTAATTTAGAATATTTGTAACTCCCCAACAATCAATTATAAAGATGCTTTTAGTTTATAATTGTTCAGAAATTAACACGCCTATCATAATGTTTATTGCAATTTTTGAATTGCAAATATTAAATTCCGGTTAAACTAACTGAATGATGTGGAAATAGGTACTACTCCAGAATTAGTAACCCATGTTTATAAAAAATTACAAGAAAATATTCAAAAATACCGACAAGTAATTGGAAGACCATTAACACTCACTGAAAAAATACTTGCTGGACATTTTGATCAAGTCAGTGACAAAAATCTTGATGGAGGTAAAAACTATGTCTTTCTTATCCCTGATAGAGTAGCATTACAGGACGTAACTGGACAAATGGTGATGTTACAATTTATGCAAGCGAAACTTAAACAAACAGCTTTACCGACAACTGTTCACTGTGATCATCTGATACGAGCACAAGTAGAAGGTGACACCGACATGAAAATTGCCCTTGATGAGAACAGTGAGGTTTTCAAGTTCCTGCAATCTGCTGCTGGTAAATATGGCTGTGGTTTTTGGAAACCTGGTGCAGGAATCATCCATCAAGTTGTTCTTGAAAATTATGCATTTCCAGGTGGATTGATGATTGGCACTGATTCTCATACTCCCAATGCAGGTGGTTTAGGAATGATTGCCGTTGGAGTAGGTGGATTAGACGCAGCAGAAACGATGGCTGGAATGCCTTGGGAATTACTTTATCCAAAAAGAATTGGTGTAAAATTAACTGGGGAACTAAACGGATGGACTGCACCAAAAGATATCATACTCAAAGTAGCTGAAGAACTGACAGTTTCGGGAGGAACAAATTCTATTATTGAATACTTTGGACCTGGAACAAATACTATTAGTTGTACTGGAAAAGCTACCATCACTAATATGGGTGCAGAAGTAGGCGCAACATGTTCTATATTTCCATATGATCAAAGAATGGAAACTTATCTAAAATCTACAAACAGAGAAAAAATTGCTGAACTTGCAAATCATAACAAAGAATTGCTTGTGGCAGATCCTGAAGTAGAATCCAATCCAGAAAAATTCTTTGATAAAATTATTGAAATCAATCTTTCAACATTAGAACCTCATATTGCTGGCCCTCATACACCTGATCTCGCAAGACCGATATCTGATTTAGCTGATGATGTAAAATCTAATCAATACATTGATTCAATATCTGTTGCACTGATTGGAAGTTGTACAAATTCATCTTATGAAGATATGTCAAGAGCAGCAAGTTTAGCTGAACAAGCAATATCAAAAGGCATTAAATCAAAAATTCCTCTACTGATCACACCTGGTTCAGAACAGATCCGAAGTACTATTGAAAGAGATGGACAAATGCATTCACTAAAAGAGATTGGAGCTACGGTATTGGCAAATGCATGTGGTCCATGTATTGGTCAGTGGAAAAGACCTGAATTAGAAAATGATGAAAAAAATACAATTGTAACTAGTTTTAATCGAAATTTTCCAGGTCGTAATGATGGTCAAAGAAACACTCTGAATTTTATTGGTAGTCCTGAAATGATCATTGCACTTGCTTTGGGAGGTAGACTTTCATTTAATCCTCTAAAAGATGAGTTAACTGCATCAGATGGAACAAAATTCAAACTTGAACCGCCAAAACCTGCACCCGAAGTTCCAAAAAATGGATTTATGATACCTACAGGAATTTTTGTTTCGCCCCCTGAAAATTCAAGCGATATCGAAGTGATAATTGATCCTAATAGTAAAAGACTACAACGTTTAGAACCATTTTCTATATGGAATGGAAAAGACTTTGAAGATATCCCAATAATGGTTAAAGCAAAAGGAAAATGCACTACAGATCATATCTCTCCCGCAGGTGCTTGGTTATCCCTTCGAGGTCATATTGATAATCTCAGTGATAATATGCTCTTGGGTGCTGTTAATGCATTTAATGATGAAATTGGTAAAGGAAAGAATCTCTTAAACGGTCAACTTGAATCTTTTTCAAAAATTGCAAGACAGTATCAAGAAAAAGGAATGAGATGGGTAATTATAGGTGATAATAATTATGGCGAGGGAAGCAGTAGAGAACATGCTGCAATGACTCCTAGATATTTGGGATGTGCAGCTGTTATTACAAAAAGTCTTGCCAGAATACATGAAACAAACTTGAAAAAACAAGGAATCCTAGCATTGACTTTTAGTAATCCCGATGATTACAATAAACTCCAAGAAGATGATAGAATTAGTCTTATTGGTTTGAATAATCTAGAACCACAAAAACCAGTTAGATGTATCATTAAACATAAAGATGGAACAAAGGATGAAATTTCTCTTAACCATTCTTATAATAAATCTCAAATAGAATGGTTCAAAGCTGGTTCTGCACTAAATGTTTTGAGAAATAAATAATATTCTAACGTGGGGCCGACCGGAATCGAACCGGCGACCTACGGGTCACTACAGCTCCAAACTTACATCATCCATGAGTCAGTTTAGCTTAGTTTACCTTTGGAGCCCTTAGCGGTGATCTATCGTATACACTGTCGCCCTACCAGGCTAGGCTACGACCCCACGAACAAGAATGAATCGGACTAGAATTTTAAGTTATTTTAACCAAGATTTATTTGCGATTACCTTGTTCTACAACCGTTAAGGTAAATCATGGTAAAACCAATTATTTTAGTAATAGCAGCAATTCCTGCTATCATTGCAATTTTAATTGCTATTCCGTTAATCACAAAATCAGATATTCCATACTCTGCAGCTAATCCAAATGATATAGTTGAAATTGAATACACAAAACATCAATTGAAAAAAATATCTTTTGGTGTAACAGAAAGAATTGGAGCGCAAAAAACTGAAATTCTATTAATACAAAATAATGGAGAAATAAAATATACCGTGACTGAAGATGGTTATCCAAAACCAGATGTTAAATCAAATCTGGATGATCAAACCCTTCGTAAGTTAAAAGCCCTGATTAAAGAAACTGGATTTATCTCAATTCCTTCTGAATCATTTCCTATACGTGATAATGTGACTGATTTTCAAAAATCAAATATCAAAATTACTCTAAATGGAAGAGTTAATCAAATTAACTGGCCAGAACAAAATGCAACTGATAAATTCATACCTCCAATAATTTCTATGGTAGGATCTCAACTTGATAAAATTGCAGAACAAATTAGTGAATAGGTACAAATAGTCTCCGATAAAACTCTGA
>JANPCQ010000035.1:0-12226 GCA_031431055.1 Nitrosarchaeum sp. | reverse complement strand
AGATTGGCACAAAGAAGTCTTTAAAATTACGAAGGATATATCTGCAAAGACTGGTGTTAGACCAGGCATTGATTTAACATTTGATCATATAGGTGAGACTCATTTTAGTAAGCAACTTTCATTGCTAAATTATGGTGGAACACTTGTCTCATGTGGAGCTACAACAGGATATGACGCAACAATTGATCTTAGACACATTTTCTTTAAAGGAATCAATGTGTTAGGTTCAACTCAAGGAACCAAAGCAGAGATGGATCTTGGATTGTATTGGATGGGTAAAGGTAAGATTAAAGCTGAAATTGACTCTACATATACATTTGAACAAGCTGCAGAAGCACATACAAAAATGCTCACAGGAAAGTTCTTTGGCAAAATTATGATGAAGCCAGAATCTGCATAGTCATTTAATGACACATCTTTTTAGAAGTCTCATTTTTGTTCCTGGAAACAATTCTAGGTTTTTAGAAAAGGCAAAAAAACTTCAAGCTGATATAGTATGTTTTGATCTGGAAGATTCTGTACCTGATGAAGAAAAAAAAAATGCTAGAAAACTAATTCAAACTGCACTCAAATCACATTCATCTTATCTTGCTTCAATTTTCGTTCGTATAAATTCCCCAAAATCTGGAAAAATTTCTGATGATCTCAAAGAAGTAATTCAAAAAGGAATTGATGGAATTGTAATTCCAAAAGTCAACAATGTTAATGAAATCAAAAAAATTGAAAAAAATCTTTTGTTATTAGAAAAAAATCGTAAACTAAAACCAATCCAAATAATTCCTTCTATTGAATCAGCAGAAGGTGTAGTCAATACATACAACATTGCATCTTGTAGTAAGCGAATACCTGCAGTTATTTTTGGAGTTTTTGATCTCTTAAATGATTTAGGAATTGAATACACAAAAGATCCTGAAGGTGGAAGATACTCTAGAACAAAGATTCCTATAGATACCAAAGCAGCAGGAATATGTGCTATTGATGCTATTTGGCAGGATCTTAATGACATTAAAGGACTTGAAAGAGATTGTAAGATTGGAAAAAGTCTGGGATATGTCGGAAAAAGTATTATCCATCCTGATCAAATTTCTACAACCCATAAAATTTTCTATCCTAGTAAAACGGAAATTCAATGGGCAGAAAAAGTCTGCAAATATTATTTGAAATCTACAAAGAAAGGAAAAGGTGCAACAACCATAGATGGAAAGATGATTGATGAGGTTCATTTCAAACAAGCTAAGGCAATACTTGAAATTATAAAAAATAGTTCTATAATCTAATATTTTAACAAAATTATTCACAAATAGATATTATTTAATTGGTTATATTGATACTAGTACTTTCATCAAATATTTTTTTGTTTATCACTACTTGAATCCTAATATCATTTTTTTTCATTCCTATTTTGATTTCATCAAAAACACATCTATATTTTGAAATTCTTTTACTTTCACTAAGAATTTTTCCTGATTCTAAAATTAATCCATTTATTATTAAATTTTCAATTTTTCTATATCCTGAAGTTTTTGGAACTTTGGATTCTTTTAGAATTTGAGGAATAGTTAAATCATTATCAAAAAGACAAATGAGTATTCTTCTAGTTTCAGCATCTCCACATAATTCTAATATTAGATCATTTAGTTTTTGCTCAATTATTTTAATAGAATAATTCTCACCTGTTTTTTTAATTTTAATAATTTCATTAATGCATTCATTTTCAAATTTTTTTTTATCTATATTGGAAATATTTTTTAATGTTTCATTAAATTTGTGAAAATGTTCTATTGATAGCTTTATTGACATTCCATGCTCTAAGAATAGTTTTCTTTCTAGGTTTTTTCGTTCATCCAAATTTAATTTCTTTTTAATTATCTGAGACAGTGATGTGGAAATCAATCTGTCAATTCCGGTCATTATTACATTAGGAAACAATACAAAATATTAAAGCATGTTTCATTAAACCTGAATGTATATGCAACGTTCAGTTATTGTAATTGATGATGATGAAGATACTGTTCGTCTATTTAGTGAATTTTTAGAAGAAAAGGGCATCAAAGTGGTAGGAAATGGTTATGATGGTATAACTGCTATCAAAGTTTACAAAGAAAAAAAACCTGATGTTGTACTAATTGATATGATGATGCCCAACGGGAGTGGATTTTATGCAATTAAAAAAATCCAAGAAATTAATTCTAAAGTAAAAATCATTGCTATTAGTGGAGATAGTAGTTATTCAACCAAAGAAAAACTAGAAAAATTATCTATTCCATTTATCCAAAAACCGTTTAATATGGAACAAATTCTTTCTATTATTAACGCCTAAGCACTTCCCATATTTGGAACATTTCATATAATGTTATATTCCAAACTTCATACAATAATTTTGTAGATATTATTATGAGCAAACGTGTAACAATAATGATTGATGAAGATCTAGACAAAAAATTAAGACTTCGTCAAGCAAAACTAATTCAACAAGAACAAACTTCATACAGCTATTCTAAAGTATTGAATGAAACACTTAGAAAAGCTTTAAAATAATTTTGTGTATTTTATTACTAGTCTCTTACTTAATTTTTCGAATAGAATAAAGACATGATATTTCATTATATTAGTGATCCAAACTGATTAACCTACTTGATCCAACTGTTGTAATCACCAGAATGTTTGAATCTGGAAAATTTAATGATATGCACAATTATTGTACAAAATTACTAGAGACTAATCCTGACGATATGGTAGCTTTACAAAATTCTGCATTGGCTTTATTGCATTTAGAAAGATTTGAAGACTCAATCATTTATTGTGATAAAGTCTTAAAAATAAAAAATTTTGATATTTATGCCTTAAAAAATAAAATTTATTCGCTCGAAAAGTTAAAGCAATATGATGATGCATTAACATGCTGTAAAATTATTCTTGATATAGATGGTAATGATATATGGACACTCAATAGTATGGGTTTATCATTAAATGAATTAGATAGACATAAAGAAGCTGTAGAATTTTACGATAAAACACTAAAACTTGATAACAAAGACATTACTGCATTGATGAATAAAGCCATCTCTCTAAATCATTTAAGAAATTATAGAGAATCTATAGAATACTATGATAAGGCACAGATGATAGATCACAGTTTACATGAAGTATCTATTGCTAAATCTCAAGCATTTGAAAAATTAGGTATGGAAGATGAGGCATTTTTAGCTGCACAGGGAGTTTTAGTTAAAGACATGGAACAAATCAAAATTGATGCCAAAAAAAACAACTGTTCGGTTTTTCATCAATATTGTCAAAATGAATTTGAAGAATTAAAAAATAAAAAATCAAATTCACAATAGCAAGAAAATCAATTTATACAAAGAAATTTTACACAATAAATGATGTTTACTGGAATAATTGAAGGTATTGGAAAAATTGAGAAAATTTCAAAAAACACTAAAAATAGGAGTGCTATTCAAATGACTGTAAATTTAGGAAAACATGCAAAAGGTTTGAAGATTGGACAAAGTGTAGCTTTGAATGGAGTTTGTCTTACTGCTACAAAATTATTTAAATCTAATTGCATTTTTGAAATGATAGAAGAAACTACACAAAAAACTGATCTAGGAAATCTAAAACCTGGTGACATTGTTAACATTGAGCGAAGTCTAAAAACTGGTGACAGGTTAGAAGGACATTTTGTTTTAGGTCATGTAGATGGAGTTGGTACCATCAAAAAAATACAAAATAAACCTAAAGAAGTACAAATTTGGTTTGAAGTTCCAAAAAAATTATCAAAATATATTGTAAAAAAAGGTTCAATTGCAGTTGATGGAATAAGCTTGACAGTAGTAGATATTAAAAATAATCTTGCTTCTGTATGTTTGATTCCTCATACCATAGAAATAACTAATTTCAAAACAAAGAATGTTGGAGATAAGCTTAACATTGAAACTGATATTCTTGGAAAATACATTTTAAAATAAAATTGATCTTCTACCACTTTTATGGTAATTACCAATTTTATAGTAAACTTTATAATTAGTTTACAATGATTTTTTATATATGTCACTTGAATCAGGACTTGAATCACTAAAACGAGGTGAGTTTGTATTGTTATTTGATTCGGCAGGAAGAGAAAATGAGATAGATATGGTAGTTGCTGCGCAATTTGTAACACCTGAACATGTTGCAAGAATGCGTCAACATGCTGGAGGTCTTTTATGCATTGCAATTGATCATAATTTTGCAAATTCTTTAGAATTAAGATATATGCATGAAATTTTAGCAGAATCACCAATTTCAAATAAAGAAATGATCATGGGACTTGCACCATATGGTGATCATCCCACATTTTCAATTTCTGTTAATCATTATCAAACTTATACTGGTATAACAGATAAAGACAGATCACTAACCATTAGAGAAATGGCAAATATTTTTAGTGTTGAGAACAAACAGAAAAAATTTGCTTCTTCTTTTAAAACTCCTGGACATGTTCCGTTATTAATTGCATCAAAAGGACTGTTAGCAAAAAGACAGGGTCATACTGAAATGTCTGTTTATCTTACTCAAATTGCAGATTTAACTCCTGTTACTGCAATTTGTGAAATGATGGATGCTGAAACTTATATTGCATTATCTATTGATAAAGCAGAAAAATATGCAAAACAAAATGCAATTCCACTGATTGATGGTAAAGAATTATTAGAATTTGCCAAGGTGCATTAATTTTGAATATTGCTATAGTGGTTTCAGAATTTAATGAAAAAGTGACATCTAGGATGCTTTCTGTAGCTGAAGAAAAAGCAAAAATTATGAAATTAAAAATAAACTATACCTGTAAGGTGCCAGGAACATATGATATGCCAATAATAGTCAATGCATTGTTACAAAAAAAAGATGTTGATGGGGTAGTTACTCTTGGTGCTATAATTAAAGGACAAACAAAACATGATGAAGTAATTGCTCATTCGACAGTACAAGCATTAACTGCTTTATCCACTAAATATCAAAAACCAGTCTCTTTAGGAATAACTGGTCCTGGAATGCAGGAAAGACATGCATATGCCAGAATACGACCTGTAGCAGAACGTGCAGTTGAATCAGTTGTAAAAATCTTCAACGAGTTACAGAGGATTCAAAAATGATTCAACTTAGTATATTGAAAATAAATGGCTATGGAACTTGGACTCTAACCCTAGGTAGTGATAGAGAGCATGCACTTCAAATGCTTCAAGCATCATTATACAAAGAGATTCAAAAATTATTCTCAGAAAAAAATTGTCTTGTTTTCTTAAATAGAGCAGATGAATTTTTTGTAGTTTCTAATGGATTGATCTTAGCGGATCATATTGAAATTCAAAAAAGTCTTGAAAAATCTTTTGATGTCAGGCTATCTATGTCAATAGGTTATGCTGACTCTCCATTTGAAGCAAATCTAAAAGCATATGAAGGGAAAAAAAATGAGACTTTTCTAAGCAAAGAACATGCTATTTTTGGTTTTATTAATGGCAAATCTGAACAAAAAGTTTCAATAATGCACTTTGATGTAGACAATCTTACTTCTAGGCGAAAAATAAATTCGCCATATGAGATTACTTCAACAATTTTTGATTTATATGCAAAAATGTTAAAATTCTTTTTAACAAAAAATTCTCTTACATTTTTTATGGGTGGAGATAATTTTATGGTTGTTGCAAACGATGATGCTAAAAACTCTGTAAATGATTTCATCAAATTAATTGAAAAAGAAGATAATATTACTTTGAATTGTGGAATAGGTAATGCAAAAACTGCTAGAGAGGCTGTAAAACTTGCGACTAAATCTCTTGATACAATAAGAAAAATTAGAGATTCAGGAAAAGAAAAACCTAATGTTTATGAATTATCATGCTAATCAAAAATGCAAGTATTCTATTAGGTAAAGAGTTAGATTTTATTTCAAATACTAACATAAAGATTCAAGATCAAAGATTTAAACGAATCCAACCCAATCTAGGAGCTAGCGCAAAAGAAGAATCAATAGACTGTGAAGGATTATTATTAATTCCAGGATTTGTAAATTGTCATACACACATAGGTGATTCTATTGCAAAAGATGTTACACTGAACAGTTCAGTTGACAAACGAATTCATCCTGTCTCTGGTGCTAAACCAATAATTCTAAAAAATACCAATAAAAACTATCTTGCAAGTTTTATGAAAAATTCTTGTCATTCCATGTTAAATAAAGGAATTACAACTTTTGTCGATTTTAGAGAGGGCGGAATTGAAGGAGTTTTACTACTAAAACAAGTTCTGTCTGAATTACCACTGCGTTCATTTATTCTTGGAAGACTAGAATTTTATCAAGGACCAATTGAAATTAAAAAAAATATTCCTTTACCTAGACATAAAATGGATGAACTAACGGAATTACTAAAGAAATGTGATGGTATTGGAGTAAGTGGAGCAAATGAAAACAGTTCTTCTGTACTAAATTATTATTCTGGTACCACTAAAATTCGAGCCATTCATTCATCTGAGACAAAACAAAGTGTTTCTATATCAAAGAAAATTACTGGAAAATCTGAAACTATACGTGCATTGAATCTAAAACCTCATTTTCTGGTACACATGACTCACGCTTCACCAGGTGATATACATGCTGCAACAAAAAGAACCCACGGAATTGTGATTTGTCCTAGAGCAAACGCTGCACTTGCTGAAGGAATTCCTGATATTGAATTGATGAAAAAAGCTGGTTGCACAATAGCATTAGGTACTGATAATGTAATGATAAACTCTCCAGATATGTTTAGAGAAATGGACTATTTGTGGAAAGTCACTATGGGTATTCACAAGAAAAGAATCAACCCAAAAGAAATTCTAAAAATGGCAACTGTGAACGGTGGAAAAATTTTGAGAAAAGATATTGGAGTAATTGAAAATGGTAAATTTGCAGATTGCATTTTCATAGATAAACATGCATTGGATTTAGAGCCAATGCATAATCCGCATGCATCTATTGTACATAGAGCATCTGAATCTACAATTCGAGCTGTAATGATTGGAGGTAAAATAGTACATGGAAAAATCTAGACCACATGTAATTCTAAGTGCTGCAATTTCAATAGATGGAAAAATTGCTACACGTTTAGGTGATTCAAAACTATCTTCTAAAAAAGATAAAATTAGACTCCATAGACTTCGGTCAAAAGTTGATGCAATACTGGTAGGAAAAAATACAATACATAGGGATGATCCATTACTTACTGTACGACATGTAAAAGGGAAAAATCCTACAAGAATAATCTTAGATTCTCAAGGAACAATATCTGTTAATTCAAAAATTTTACAAACATGTAATAAAGTTCCAACTATTATTGCAGTTTCTAAAAGAATCAGTAAAGTAAATTTACAAAAATTAAAAAGATTTCCTGTTGAAATAATCATGACTGGTGAAAATTCAGTCAACATAAAATCCTTAATGAATAATCTAAGTAAAAGAAAAATTAATACAGTTCTGGTCGAAGGTGGTGGAACCATTAACTGGCAATTTATCCAAAATAATTTGTTTGATGAAATTTTGATAACTATTGCTCCATTTATTATTGGAGGCATTGATGCGATAACATTTGTTCAGGGACGAGGTTTTGATAAAATCATAAAATCCCCAAGACTTCGATTAAATACAATAAAAAGGCTCGAAAATTACCTTGTTTTACATTATACAAAAGTGTAAGTTATTATACTTAATTCAAAATATAACAAGAAATTGGCAGCAAAAAAGAAAGCTACAACAAAAAAGAAAACTACAACTAAAAGCACTAGTAAAAAATCAAAAACTAAATCAAAATCTAAAAAGCCAGCATTTGGTGGTTATGCAATTAATTTTGCAGGTCGTCAAGAAACTGTGGAACAAGTTTTTGGTAACAAACCTATTGCACCAAGTGAAATGACAAAAAAGATTTGGGCATTTGTTAAAGCAAAAAGCCTTTCTAATCGTTAGACACAAAATTGTTAACGAGTAACTCGTTAACTAATTTCCTATCTTTTAATTATTTATCTAAAAATTTGAATAAGATATAGATATTGGATTTCATTTGTAAATATCATGGCAACTGCATCTTTAAGACGAGATCATGATCTAATAGAAAAAGTCATCAAAGCAATGGAATCTACAATTCAACTTCTAAATGACGATAAACAAATTCCTGAATCTATATTATTGCCTGTTATTGATTTTTCAAAAAATTTCACTGATGTTTGTCATCATAGTAAAGAAGAGAATTCACTATTTCCTGCATTAGAACAAGCAGGTATGCCACATAATATGGGTCCAATAGCAATGATGTTAATAGATCACAAACGTTCAAGAGAAATTGGAAAAGATATGGAAAATTCTGCTAAGGATTACATTTCATCTGGTAATTCTACAAAATTGATTAGTGACATGCAACAATATGTAGAACATATAACAGAACATCTATGGAAAGAAAATAATAAATTGTTTATGATGGCTGAAGCACATTTGCAATATGTTTCAAAAAAGGTTGATAAAGAACTAAATGATATTGAGGAATTAAAACTAAAAGAAACTGGAAAAACCAGAGAACATTATGAACAATTAGCTGAAACCCTAATCCGAGATGTTTCTCAACACAGAAATTAAATTTGTCTTACAGTATATTTGGTCAAGTGGTTGGAGTCAGAAAATATGCCAATGGGGATATTGAGCTAGATTTCTATCACGACGATGAACTTACTGAATACAAATATTCCTCAAATTCTAATCTATTAGATAATTTTCCTAAGGAACTAGCTGAAACTTTAGCCTCAACTTTGGCATCTGACATATGTATTGAAATTCACTTTAATGAGAGCGGAAGTCCAACTCATGTTGAGTTAGAAGAATGTGATTATGACGATGATGAAGAAAACTAAGGATAAACTCTAATTCTCATGATTAAGAGAACTCATTCCACGTAATGATGGTGGCTTAGATTGTCATAGAATCTAACTGATTTAATGTTCACAAATTCAAGAATTCCGTATCTTGATAATTCTCTTCCAAATCCACTATGTTTTATTCCTCCAAATGGAATTCTTGGATCTGAGATTACCACATTATTGACACTAACTATTCCAGATTCTATTCGCCTCGACATTTTTTCAGCTTTTGCTAGATCTTTAGTCCAAATACTTGCTCCTAATCCAAATTCGGTATCGTTTGCTAATCTTACAGCTTCACTTTCATTTTCAACTATTGTTATAGGGGCAACTGGACCAAATGTCTCCTCTGTTGCAATTCTCATATTTGGTTTAACATTTGTAAGAATTGTGGGCTGATAGAAGTAACCCTTTCCATCAATTTCGGAACCACCTAAAAGAATTTCAGCACCCTTCTCTTTTGCATCTTTTACCATTCCTGAAATAGTTTCTAAACTACTCTTACTTGATAAAGGTCCTATATCAGTTTCAATTAAAGTAGGATCTCCAACTTTTAATTGAGATGCTTTTTTGATAAATAATTCAATAAAATCTTTAGCAATATTTTTACCAACAAAGAATCTTTTGGATGCAACACAACTTTGACCACAATTTATGAATCTGCCTTTAACTGCTCCTTCTGCAGCTTTTTCAATAATTGCATCATCTAGTACGATAAATGGGTCACTTCCTCCAAGCTCCAAAACACATTTCTTTAAATTCATTGCAGCTCTTTGTCCTACCTTAGCACCTGCATCTGTGCTGCCTGTAAATGTCACCGCATTAACATCCGAATCTATAAGATGATTAGCAGATTCTACACTTCCTACTACTGTCTGAAATATTCCATCTGGTATGCCTGATTCAGTAAATGCTTTTTCAATCTCAATGCCTGTTTGCATAGTCACTCTAGATGGTTTCATTACTATGACATTACCTGCCATTAAACATGGTGCAGCAAATCTTAGAGCTTGCCAATAAGGAAAATTCCAAGGCATAATTGAACCAATCACGCCAAGTGGTTCAAAAGTAAGAAAACTTTTTCTTGCATCTGTGTTTAATACTTCATCAGCAAGAAAACTATCTCCGTGATCTGCATAAAACTCCAATGCCCATGCACATTTTTCAACTTCACCGCTTGATTCTTTGATTGTTTTTCCCATCTCTGACGTTGCAATTTTTGCCAATTCCATTTTGTTCTTTTTTAAATATTCAACTAATACGTAGATGTAACTCCTACGTTTTTCATAATCTTTTTTCCATTCTGGAAAAGCTCTTCTTGCCTTTCCAACTAATTGGAATACTTGCTCCTTATCCATCGGTGTATATTTTGCAATCTCTTCACCAGTTGCTGGATTTGTTGTAGTTATTTGATTCAGGTTTTTACCACCAAATTCTCCTATTTAATTCAGTGACTTCTTTCTCAAATTTTTTGATGCTTTGAAAGTATTTTTATATCTAATTTAATCATAATATGAGTAAATTCTTCATACGCTCATTCTGAATTGGTATTTTTTCTAAATATTATACAATACTAGAATGTTTGTTGCATATCTTTTTTAATTTCATCAATTTTTTTTGAATATGCCTTTTTTGATTTATCATTCTTTTTTAAATTCAATACACTTCCACATGATGGACACTTGAACATTCCTTCTAATGCATCCTCAAATGTAACTCTGTGACAATCTTCATTTCCACAATGATAAAAATCTGAATAATTTTCATAATCAAATCTTTGTTGTAGTCTTTCTGTAATTTTCTTTTTTTGACTCTCTATGAAATGTTCTACTTCCTCTCTGCGTGTTCTCCATCTGTAAACAAACCATCCTTTACGTTCATCTTTGACTCTAATTCCAGTTATGAGTGATTTTCCAAATAGATCATACAATACTTTTCTAACCATGTTGATTCTCAAACCCGTAGAACTAGCAATTTCCTCATCTGTAGCATCTTCTGCCTTCAAAAGTGATCTTGCAACCTTGAGATATTCGTCTCCTCCTATCATGGATGCGATTCTAACAAAAGGATCTTCGTATTTGTCTACCAACTCTAGTCACTGCTGATTTTCTATTATTAATCCCTTGTTCCGCTTACTAGGACATTTTTACCTTTTCTTGTGGGTATGATCTTTCTTTTAGCTCCTGGAAAACTATTCTTAAACTGCTCTCCTTTTTGAATACGATCGAGAAGTATGGCTAAAGCACTAATCTCTGAATGAGGCTGATTTCCTATTCCTATGTTGTAATCTGCAAGTTCATAGATTTCTCTAGGTACTTTTTCTGCACCTACTACTATTAGTAAATTTTCTTCTTTTCTAAGTTGCTCATCTACATCATTGATACTTTCTCCGTACATAGTGAGATGGACTATTTTATATTCTCTTTTTTTATTTTTTACAATTGATTTCCAATTATCAATAAACTCAACAACAAAATTACCTCCCCATGTATTATTGATTTTTTCTAAAGTATCTTTAATCTCTGGATTTACTTCGGTCATGAATATTTTGGCACAACCAAAAGCTCTTGCAACTAGAGCTACATGTGTAGTCACTCTATCATCTCTAACAAGACGTTGTCCGATCCTTACAACCTCAATTACCATACGTGTTGTCAAATCCTTTTGGAGTCTCTTTTTTGAATTCTGGTGATTTTTGACTTTGAATGATATCTTTACTTAGATCTTTTAACTCATTAACATTATATCCTGTTTTAGCTGATACTGCAATTTGTTTTTTATAACCTTTTAAATTAAGAATCTCTATTTTTTCTTCAATTTCATTAGTTGTCAATAAATCTGATTTATTTAAAGCATAAATTATCTTGTCCATTTCAACTCCCAATTCACCCAAAGTTCGCATACAGCTTGCAAATTTCTTTCTCAAATCAAATAATGAATCACTAATGTCAACTACAACTATTATTACATCAGTGTGAATCAGTTCCTCTAATGTAGATTTGAATGCATCAATCATGTATGCAGGTAATTTGCTGATAAATCCAACAGTATCTGCAATTAAAAACGGTTCATGATCAATGGAAAATCTTCTTGTAGTTGTAGAGAGAGTTGTGAACAGACTACTGCTTTGTTCTTTAGACTCTCCTGTAATTTTATTAAACAATGTGGTTTTTCCAGACGAAGTATATCCTGCAAGAGATATGGTTTTGAATCCAAGTCTTTTTCTTCCCTGTCGATGAAGCTCTCTTTGTTTTCCAGCTTTTTCAAGTTTTAATTTTATAGATTGCATTCTATGTTTGATATCATCATG
>JANPCQ010000034.1:0-10172 GCA_031431055.1 Nitrosarchaeum sp. | reverse complement strand
TTATCTATGGATGATCTAGCTGATGGTGAATTTTATCCAATTCAAACAAATGAAAATTATTACGCAGATGGATATGTAAAAAAATTAGATGTCATATCTGGAGATAATAATTTAGTTACCGTTAAAGACATTGGAAAAATTGAGGTAGGTAATTCTTTTGGTACTGCAATTATCTCTGCTGGCCAAAAAAGTGGACCTGTTTTGATTTCAGCATCTGTGCAAGGTGTGGGCTCTGACTCTGTTTTGACTGAAGTTGTAAATACACTTGAGCAAAAAGAAGCTAGAATTTTCTCCCCAACTGGTCAAGATAGTATCCTGTTTGATCGTGATGGCAATTTTGATGTGTTTTTGATTGCCATTGACAGCAAGGATAGACCAAAAGTATTGAAACATGATTCAAAGTATCTTATTACGCCTACTAATGGCATAATTGAAATCAAAAAAGATTCTACTTTTGCATTTTCTAAACTTCATAGTGATTCATTTACAATAACTGAAGAAGAAAATATGATAGATCTTAAAGTAGTTCCAATTGGAGAAGGTGCTGATTTGTCTCTGGAAACAGAAAAAACCTTTGTCACTCAACCATCATCAAAGATGTTGCTAATACTTCCACTAGGCAAAATTAACACAAATCATGAAAATAATTTGGGTATTGTACAAATCGTTGATCTTCAAGGAAACCCAATAATTCCTTCATTTGATGTTAAATCAAAAATTATTTCATCTGAAGAAAGTATAGTTCAAATAATTAATGACGCTGTAATTCCATCTGGAATTTCTTATGCCACATTTCCAATTGAAACTACTGGGGTTATTGGTAATTCTGTAATTTCAGCTAGTGCAAAAGGTGTGATTGGAACTGAAGGTGAAATAAGTGCCGGTTCTTCATTAACACAATTAAAAATATTTACTAGTGGATTAGATGAATTAATTCCAGTTGATCAACCAATAAATATTAAATTATTTATCGATGATGAAAATGCTGAATCTGTTGCAGGTGCATCAATTAAAATAGAAACTGACGGAAATTCTCTAGTTAATCCAGATGTGATTAGAACTGGTCCTGATGGCAGTGCTGTTGTCATCTTAACTGCAACAAATGGACCTAGTATATCACTAAATTTTATTGCAACTGCAGAAGGATATTCCGAAGGTAAGGATACATTAACAATCAATGTTGATTCTCCAGACAAAACTTTGAATTCTGTAGATCTTCAATTACCTGAATGGATTGTTTATGTAATTATTGCTGCAATACTTTTGATAGGCATTTTAGTTGTATTATTCTTAAAAAAATCAAAAGTACCATTGGAAGAAGAATGGGAAGAAGAAGAAATTTAACTAGACCAAAACTTGTTTGAATAATTGATATTATCTGTTTGGTTAAGAGTAATTCGTATTAGATTTCTTTTAGCATCTGTTATTGCCGTATCTGTAGGTCTTGCAATAAATTGGCGTCAAAATTCATCTGTTGATCCTCTTGATGCTATTTTGACATTTGCTGGTGTTATAGCACTTCATGCTAGTGTTGATCTGTTAAATGATTATTGGGATTACAAAAGAGGAATTGACACAGTAACAAAGAGAACTAAAATGAGTGGAGGTACTGGTGTTTTGCCTGAAGGACTACTAAAACCGTCATCTGTTTATCGCGCTGGAATTGGATTTTTGATATTAGGTTCTGTGATTGGATTTTATTTTGTATTAACTGATGGAATAATTATTGCAGCGATTTTGGGATTTGCAATTTTATCTATCTATTTTTACTCTACTAAAATTGTGGACTCTGGACTAGCAGAGTTTTTTGTTGCAGTAAAGGGCGCTATGATTGTACTTGGAACATATTTTATCCAATCAAATAACATAACAATTGAATCCATTTTAGGTGGAATAGTTATAGGTGTTTTATCATCACTTGTTCTTTTTATTGCATCTTTTCCTGATCATGATGCAGACAAATCTAAAGGAAGAAAAACTCTAGTTATTGTAGTTGGCAAAAAAAATGCAACATCTTTGTTTTGGGTATTTCCTGCAATATCTTATTCTTTGATTGTACTTGGTATTTCTATTGGTATTTTTCCACTCTTGTCTCTTATCACATTGTTTAGTATTCCATTGGTGATAAAGGCTGGGATGGGTTTGAAGAAAAATTTTGACTCTGTAAATGAACTAGTACCTTTCATGTCTTCCACACTGATGTTTAGTAGGATTACTGGTGCTTTGTTTGTACTTAGTTTTTTGCCTAGTTTCTAATTAATGCTCTAGACATAAATTCAGTGTTGATTGATATTTTTTATGATTTCAGGCTTTGCCACATCTGATGGAACAAAAAAATTCCTTAATAATTCAGGCATAATTTCATTGAATTTTAAGCAAATACACAATCTCACATTGTCTAATGTCGGTGTTGGTACATATCTTGGAGAAGCAGATGAGAAGACAGATGAACTTGTAAAAAACGCAGTTAAACAATCCATTTTATCTGGAATTAATGTAATTGACACTGCCATTAACTATAGGGCACAAAAAGCAGAACGTTCTGTAGGAAAGGCAATTTCTGAATTAATTAGTGAAGGAAAAATTTCACGTGATCAAATTTTCATTAGCACAAAAAATGGTTATATCACAAATGATGCTGATGTAAAACAAGAATTCTGGGAATATATAAAAAATGAATACACGCAAAAAGGAGTGATAAAAGAAGGTGACGTAACGTCTGGCTATCATTGTATGACTACTACATATCTTGATGACCAACTAGAACGTAGTTTAAGAAATTTGGGACTGGATTGTATTGACTTGATGTATTTACATAATGCTGTAGAAGGTCAAATCAAAGACGTTTCAAAAGAAAAGTTTTTGGAAAATCTAAAATCTGTCTTTGAATTGTATGAACAAAAAAGAACAGAAGGAAAGATCAAATTTTACGGCATGGCCACTTGGGAATGCTTTCGTGTTTCTCCTGATAATCCACAATATCTTTCACTGCAAGATACGGTTGAATTGGCAAAAAAAGTTGGAGGAGAAAATCATGGATTTAGATTCATTCAACTCCCATTCAATATGCATTATGATCAAGCATTACTTGCAAAAAATCAAACACTTGATGGAAGACCCGTTTCTGTATTGGAAGCTGCAGTAAAATTAAACATTGGAGTATTTACTAGTGTGCCATTAATGCAAGGAAGATTGTTAACTCCTGGTGCAATGCCCGAGTTCAATGAACTAAAACCCTCACATCGTGCGTTACAGTTTATTCGTTCATCCCCAGGTGTTTTGGCTCCACTTGTCGGACAAAAGTCATCTGAACATGTTTCTGAAAATCTGGAGATAATGAAAATTCCTCCAATGCCTGAAGATGAATTTCTTGCATTAGTTAAGAAACTAACATTGTAATCTCAAACATATCTTAAATTCGTACTTTCAAGTAATAATCTGTAGAAAGCTAATTAATGGGTCGTTTAAGATTATAAACAGAAATTTGTCATCTAAGATTTTTGATTACACAAAAATTTGTAAATCCATTTTATCCATAGACCCAAAAATTAGATTTGCTGGAGTGATTAATGAACGAGGCAGACTAGTTGCAGGTGGAATGAAAGAAAACGTAGTGCCACTAGAAAATGAAAAAGACGACGAGATGATCTTTATGGAGCTTGCGTTAAGAGTAAAAATGAGAAAAGAATTCGATAAGCAGCTAGGTCGTGTAAATTTTGCGTTAGCATCAAGAGAACGTGCATTGGCAATTAGTTTTTTAATTAATGATGATATTTTGTATGTAGTTTCAGAACCTGATGCTGATTATGGTATGCTTCCAAAGAAGATACTGCAAATCATTCACTCATAATTTCTAATTTGTTCTTTTTCTAATTTTCTACATATCTATAAATAGAATTGATCAGTGAAAAATTTGTGCCAGTAGATCCTGTTTGTGGAATTGAACTCGCTGAAGAATTAGCTGTAACACATGAATATGAAGGGAAAAAACTCTTTTTTTGTTGTAATGGTTGCAGAAAAATTTTCATAAGAAAACCAAGAAAATGGAAAAAAAATATCTAAATAGGAAAAGCGCCACACATACGACAAAATTTTGAATTTTCTACATTGAAATTACAATAAGGACAAGAACTGATTCCTTCTTTCTCTGGTATTCTATACAAATTCCTGTAAATTTCATAATAATGCATAGATTCTTTTGTTCTAATTATTACTCCGTCTGTATCTTCTATTTTCTTTTTCTTTTCTAAAAATACTTGATCGCTTATCACTGAATCAAACAAATTTGTTAGTCCTGCAGTTCCAGAACCGTCTTGCATCGGTGATTTCTCTCTCCAAACAATTTGCATCGGTATATTTTTTTCAAATGTTTTACGAAGAATCCATTTTCCATGTCTTTTTTCTCCCTCGTTTCTTATCTTGAGATCTACTGGAATTGTCTTTGAAAACTCTATTATTTTTTCATCAAGAAATGGTGATTCTACTATAATCCCAAGTGCTCTGCCTATTTTCTGAGTTGGAAAATGCATTACAGAGCATACTCTTTGAATCTCTTTTTCTAGTTCATCTTTAGGTTTGTTCATCAAAAAATTATACCCTGCAAACAATTCGTCTGCTCCATCTCCTGTTATTATTCCCGTACTGTTTTGCTCCTTTGCCCACTTTATTGCAAGATACATCACCACACTATTTCGAATTTCTATGTCGTTAAAATTTTTTAGAATTTTTACTGTCTCTTCTATTGCACTTAGAATATCTGTAGTGCTTACTTGTTTAATTGTTAATGGTATGTTAAATTCCTTTGAAACTCTCTGACAATATGTAAGATCACTTGCAACAAAGTCTTTTGCTATAATTGCAACTGTCTCAGGTTTTCGTTCTTTCAGAAAATGTGCTATTACTGTACTATCTAATCCTCCTGACAATGCTATTGTATTCGATTTGCATGATTCACATGATTCTTTTAACATCTGATACAATTTTTGGGAAATGCTCTCCAATGTCTCAATTATATTTTTGAAACTAAAATAGGTTAGCCTAATGAATTGACTGATTTACACTTTAAGCAACTTTACTCATTGCAAACTTTAAATCCCTTATCCAAACTTTGTGTGTTAATGTTACTTCCCGCAGAAATAGAATCAAAAACATTGATTCCTGCATTAAGAGCAATTCTTGCTAAAAAACTAGCAGAAGATCATAGTGTTCGTGAAGATGAAATATCAAAAATGCTTGGTGTTACACAAGCAGCTATAAGCAATTACATACGTGGAACACGTGGCGATCCATCTTTGATTGCAAAACTTTTGGCAGAAAAACAAGTTTCTACTCTTATCAATGAACTAACTGATAGTCTCTCATCTGATATGGCATATACTCCATCTAGTCTTTCAAAATTTATTGGTCTTTGTAATTACATCAAATCAAGTTTGTTGATTTGTGAAATTCATCACAATCTTGAATCAAACATTGATGAAAAAGTTTGCAAAGAATGCGAAAATATGCTTCTAAAGGGTCCTGGAAGCGTTTACTAGATTTTAAGTAAAATAATTTCAATATTTGAAGTCATTCTTCCAATGCCTGCCGCAGCTTCAGTATCTAGTTTTATTTTTTGAACTTTGGAATTGCCATGTAACATCTTTTCTGTTATGATGTTTGCCACTGCAACTGCATTTGGAATTGAATTGCCAACTGCTCTAAGAATTACTTTCTTTTTATTTCCCAATATAGGCAGGAGCTCTATAGCTGATTGCATAACTGGGTCGTTTCGAATGTAAACTATGGTATCCTCAGATTTGTTGATCTGCTCTTGACCATATTCTTCCTTAATCTCTTCCATGAGCATTATTCAATAATTTGCAATTTTGTGTTCTATTAAGTTTTATCGACGATTGATTCACTTAATCAAAATAATCGATTGGTATGTTTTGGTAATCTCCATTTGGGAGTACTCTTCTAATGGTGATTGGGATTACTCTTTGTTCTAATTCTTCCATTGCAATATCTAGTGATATTCTTGCAGTTTTTGGAATTGGAATAAATGGTGGTGCTCCTAGGGATAATTGTAATGCCCTTGCTCCCATAATTCTTGCTTTTTCAAATCTTGTTAATGTTGGTGGTCCAATTGTAATCTTGTTTTTTTCACAAGGAAGCTCTATCGGCTCGTGTTCCGCAATTGTTTCTACAACCTCTCGTGATTCAATCTCCTTGATTCTTTTTTCTAATGCCTCTTGTTGTTTTTCAGTTAGTGGTTCTAGACCTTCATTTTTTTCAATTAATTTTCGATAAGTATCTAATGCTTTGTTTAATCCCGTGTTTACTTCTATATCTCCCTCAAAAACTTCCTCAGTTTCTGCTGGAGCTTCTACATATTCTTCTGGTTCTTCTACAACTAGTTCAGCTTCGTTAACATCAGACAAGTACACAATTTCTCTCAAAGCGTTATATAATCCAATAATTCTAAAGTACGAATTGAGTTTACCATCAGTCTCAAGAAAACAGATAATCTTGGAAATTAAAGGAAAAGCAAAAATCTCATGTGATCTAAAACGACATTTGTCACCAAGAACTGTCGGTACAATAATGAGATCTTTACCATTGGAAGGGCATGCTCATTTTCTAGGAAAAAATATAGCATACTTTGAAACTATCGTTGATTCTGGAATCGAAAGATCTACAAAAGAATTCAAAAAAGGAGACATTGCATTTTTATCATCTGCTGGAAGCATTTGCTTTTTCATTGATGATACTTCACCTGGAAAAATAATGACCCCAATTGGAAAAATATTAGGAAACATTGACGCACTAAAAGATGTGAAACCTGGAGATGTTTTTTGTCTCTATGAGGAAACTGCTTGATATATACGATGACCGCTATATCCGCCAACACGTTTGACAAGCCCTTTCTTTGTTGATTCTATTAAAAATGCATTTGCTGCTGAAATTTTAACTCCTGTTTGTCTTGCAAGATCATGACATGTTACAACTTTTGAGTTTTGAATTATTTTAATTGCTTCTTTTTCATTTACCATTACTGTAATCTCTGCTTTACGTGGTCCGCCTTCTCCCTTGTCTTTTCTACCCTTTTTTGAATCCTTTGCATCTTTTGCACCTTGATTCTTTTCTTGTTTTGCCGCAGTTACTTTTTTCGTTCCACCCATAATCTCAGAAAAAAATATTCCTCTTATAAACGATGTATACCCCTCAATCTAATCCTATTTTGTAAACCTGACGTAGATCAAGTTATGTCTATAAAATTTTCAAATATAAATAACATCTTGTTTATGCTTAATCATGGGTATTGTTTCAAAAGGTGCTAAATGCAATGTCGAGGGCTGTGGAAAAGAAGGTGCTCGTTCATTAAACACCGCCAAAGTAGAAAATGCTGGATTACATGTGAATTCTGTAGGCAAAAAGACTGTTCTCTGTAAAGATCATTATAAAGAATGGAAAAAAGAATCCAAAGACGATAGAGACTTAGAACGCGCTCGTTTTGACAAGTTTTAATTTTTCTTCTTTTGTTTTCTATCGGTGCAAGTGTTTTCAAATAATCTGATTGTAGTTTTTCATAAATTTAATACTGTAATTAATAATGTAATTAATAATGTTGATGATATGAACTCCAAAATTTTGGACCTTATAATACTCGTACTTGTCTCTTTATTTTTTATTGGGTTATTGGCATTTGAATATCATTCATTGGGGCTGGAAAATCCAATTTTACCAATACCTGATGAATTTAAAGAATTTTTTGAGTTTTTGATATGGCCCATTCTTATTCTGTTATCTCTTGATCTCATTCTCAAGTATAGAAAAATAAATAATTTAAAAAAATTTGTAAAAAAATACTGGATTGATATTTTGATGTTGGTATTGATTCCTGTTTTTTCCATATTCAAATTTTTAAAAATTGGACTAAATGTGATAAAGCAATTAAAAACTATCAAGATGGGCGCTAAAATATTTCATAAAACAAAAAAGATTTCCAAGTAAAAATAACTTTTAAAACAAATATCTAGTGAAACACATTCAAATGTTACATCCTTACAATATTTTTATTTCATAAGTTTTGGTACAAACATATACACAAGTAAAATTATCTCAATTCTTCCAAGAATCATCAAAAATCCAAAAACCATCGTTATGGCTGGATCAAGTGCAGCGCTGACTGTTCCTGCTCCATGCCCTGTGGTTGTTATTGCAGAAACCCCATCAAAGAACGCATTTTGAAAGTCATATCCAATAGAAGCCATGTATGTTGCAACTAATAATGGAATAACGATTGATGCTGCCAATATTATAATTCCAATTATGATATCTTTTCTATCTGATTCTGATATCTTGACAGATTTTATGTTAAAAATATGTCTCAATTTAGCTAATTGCATAAACCTGAAAATCTTTATGCCTCCCGCTGTCGAAAATCCACATCCTCCTATTATCATGGCCATAATAATGACTGTAAATGCTATTGGGTTCAAATTCTCAAAATTTATTGTTTGGAATCCTGTGGTGGTACTTGCTGAAACTATATTGAATATACTATCCAACCAATTTGCATCCATTGATAATATGAACACGATACAAAAAATTGCTAACAGACTAAGATACACTGCAACTTCTTTTGTCAAGTTAATCGTAAGAAATTTTGTTCTAACAAATGCATAATGAAAACTAAATGGCAATGCACCTAGTATCATTCCAGCAATCATCACAACATATTCTGGTGTTGTAAATCCCTGAAATATTTTAGAGTCTGGACTTGTGCCTCCAGTAGACAGTGCACTAAACGCCAGAGCAAAATCGTCTAATATTTCTCCACCTCCTAAATAGAATAAAAGTAGTGCAATGATTATTGCATAAATAGAAAAGATGATTGTGATTATTGCAAATAATTCTTTTAGATGTGGAATATTTCCTGAAATGAATCCTTTCATTGTGCTGACTCTTTTTTCTGAATAAAACGCAGTTACAATCAAATAGATGAAGCTTAGTCCACCAACAAATTGAGCATAACCACGATAAAATGTAAAGCTTCTTGGCAAGTCTTCTGGATTTGGTACTAGTGAATATCCACCTGTTGTAAATCCTGCCGAACTTTCAAAAAATCCATCTGCAAATAATTCTATAGGATCACTAGAATCAAATTGTATTACAAAAAGCTGAGGTATCATGCCAAACAGCACTAAGATCATAAAGCTGGCAAAGACTAGAATTGCAGTTCCTCTTAATGTAATGGGTTGCTTTTCACCATACGAATTCATGAAAAAACCAGAAACTATGAGCAGGACAGACATTAGGTATATTCCTGTTGCAACTATTGGATCATTTAGCAACGTTGCAACAATTCCAGGAATAAACATCAAGACACCTGTAAATTGTAAGACAATGCCGAGATTCCAAATGACACCCCAAAGCGTAGATTGTTTTTGTTGTTTTACCAATGATTTTTTAACAAGATTAACTATTGTATCCAAATAAAGTATTCCTACAACTAAATTACTGTTTGACATTACTGCTAATTTTCTAATCTTTTTCTCACGCATTAATTCAAGTGCTTCTGAAATAATTTGGTCTTCTTTAATTGAAATTAAAGGAAACACCATGATATCTCCTAATGTTGTTTTGGAAGGATTGACCAAAGACTCGCTTATTTTTGCCAAAATATCTTCGTCTGTAACTATTCCTATAGGATTATACGAATCATTAACTACGATGATCTCATCAACATCTTTCTTTTTTAGTACGGTACAAGCTTCTGAAAGCTTTACCGATTCCGCCAGCATCAGAATATTAGGTCTATAATACTGTGATACTTTTTTACCCAAGTAATCTGTAAGGTTCTTTTCTTGTGACAATTATCCTAAATCCAGAATTACTACAGATTAAGCTTGTGTCATTTGATCTCAAAATAAATGCGATCTAATCCCAAACTTTGTTTATGTGAACACGCATATTTTATTTTGTGTATCCATATTCAAAATTGTTCTATTTCAAACTAAACTTTAAACTCTGAATCACTTACAATATCTTGAGATTAAACTGACGAATTTTGATAATTATTTGGAGGCTATCTGTAACATAAAATTAATATTATTGATTTACATGATCCTCAGAGAGTAAATCGTAAACCTTACGGTGTAGAGATATTGTTTTCTTCAGGCAATTTTGTA
>JANPCQ010000033.1:0-4297 GCA_031431055.1 Nitrosarchaeum sp. | reverse complement strand
CAGATACAAGAAATTCTCATGGAAAGATCGTCCAATAATTACTGCATTTGGTATTACAGGAATTGCTCAAATTATGGTTACAACATACTGGGGATTCTACATCCCATCAGATAGTACGATTCCTCTTGTAGAACGTTTGGTAATTGATCCAGTGTTTCTCTATACGGTGATGATATTGCTAGTTCCACTAGGATTTGGATTCTCATATATGATGATCAAGCTTGCAAAAGAATCTGAAAGAAAAGCTAAACTTGCCAAAGAAAAGGGTCCAAAAAAAGTAGCAAACATTAATCTCTCAGAAAAATGGATTAATTGGATAATTGTTGGACTATTGGTATTTCAGGTATTTCTAAATATTGCAGCTTATAATGCAGCCTTGACCGGAATGAAAAATATTTCATTATTCTTTATTGGTATTATTTTGATAGTATTTGCTGGATTCTTCCATGTTTACAGATATGGATTAAATCAAGCAAAGAATGCACCTCCACCACCGATACAAATACCAGAAGAGAAACCAAAGGAACTGGCAGCACCACAATTATCTCCAAACACTAGTAAACTTCCAGAAGGACAATCATCTGGTACTGTCACTAAAGAACCAAAAGAAATAGCACAACAAATTCCAGCTTCAAAAGTTCAAGCAGATTTAAGAGTTGGCACTAACATAACTTCAGACCTTGGTTCTTCAGATCTAAAACCCTAGTCTTTTAAAATTCTAAAAAAGCTTTATAAGAACTCTTGAGACCTAAAAAAATCGTTGAGTGCAACATCAAGTCATGCATATGGTATAGGAGTTATTGCAATCATAATTGGCGCATCCGTAGGAGTTATTTTTTATACATCATTTTATCTTCCGGAATCTTTGGCAAAACCAAGTGTTTCAGAAGAAATTTTAGAACCTATAAAAAATACTATAATAGAAATGATTGAAGGCTCTGCCAGTTCTGAACAACAAGATAATTTTGTACCAAAATTAGTCAACATACAATTAGGAATAGATAATATTGTAATCTGGAAAAATGTTGATACTACTGCACACACAGTTACCCCTGATCATAGAGCTGAAGATTCTTACAGTGGTGTCTTTGGTTCTCAAGGTGTTATAAAACCTGGATATGATTATGAATTTCTCTTCACAGAACCAACCGTAATAGAATATCACTGCGAGCCACATCCTTGGATGAAGGGTAAATTGGAAGTTACAAAACAAAGATTCTAGATAGAATATTTTGCAAAAATTATTTTACTTTCAATTTCTTTATGTTGCTCAATAATTGATGCTCGAAATTTTATCTCATGAACTTGTTTTGGTTCAAATCCTATTAATGCGGTAAATTCTGCTTTGTTTTCAGGCATAACATCTTTGTTAATGAATAATCTTGAAACATTTTGGGAGATTTTCTTTCCATTATATGATTTGTAGATAATATGTTCATTGGAATCTAAAATCTGTGTATTAATTACAACTCCATCGTATCGTCCTGGATATGATACAATAATTATTCCTCTAATCTCGGAATTTGGGTGAATCTCTTTTGGCTCTAAATTAAATTCAATATCTTTCACGTAAACAACGTCTCTGAATAAGAATAAATAATTTTGTTAAAACGGGCCGGAAGGGCTTCGATCCCTTGACCACTGGATTAGAAGTCCAGCACTCTATCCAAGCTGAGCTACCAGCCCAAGAATCTGAAAATTAATTGTCATTTTAAGGGTTTACAACCATTTTTTCTGGTAATTTTCTCTTTCCATTTTAAACAAAAATTGCTGTGCATACCCAGCATAAGGTCCGAAATACTTTACAATTTTTTCATGTAATATGTTGTATTGTTTTTCTGTAATTGATTTTGTTTCAAGTTCAAATTTTTCTAAATAATATTTCTTTAAAATTCTAATCATCCATCTATCTAATGGAAATGCTTCTAGCTTATCAAGTGAAAATAACAAAATACAATCTGCAACTTTGTTTCCTATTCCTGGAACAGTTAGAATTATTTCTTTTGCATCTTGATAGTTGGTTTTTTTTAGCTGATCAAAGTCTATCTGTCTTGACTCAACCATTTTTGCTGCATCTATTATAAATTTTGCTCTATATCCAACACCACAATTTTGAATCTCTGGGATAGTTGCATTTGCAATTTTTTTTGGTTCTGGAAACATGTAAAACTCTTTATTGTCAAATTGAATCTTTTTTCCAAATTTAATTGAAATTTTTTCTAAACTTGATTTAATTTTTTGAATATTGGAATTTGAAGAAACAATAAATGATATAAAACATTGAAACGGATCTTGTCTTATTAATCTCAGCCCAAGATATTTTTTTACAGCAATTTTCGTTGTTTTATCTTTTGAAATTGATTTGATTATTTCTTTCATATCATCGATATTTCTAAAAAAATCATATTTTTTATTAGAATAGGATGTGATTTTTCCTAAATTATTTATCTTTAAAATATCTTGACCATTGATGCCATACCAAAACTCTTTTTGTTTTGTCCAAAGAAAGACTTGTCCACTATTGATTGTATTTTCTAAGTTAATTACACTATAATCTATCATTTCAGATAGATATCACTTCATTTACATCTGGAGCATGAGCCTCTAAACCAAACTTTTCATGAATTTCTTGGGCAAATTTCTTACATGATTCCGTATCCCCATGAACTGTTAGAACTTTAGGATTGCCTTTAATTTTTTTAACTACTTCAAAAAGTTCATTTCTATCGGCATGTCCTGAAAATTCAAATTGTTTTACTTCTGCAGCAACCCTCAGATCTTTTCCTCTAGTGGATACTTTTCCTGTATCTAGTAATTTTTTTCCTGGAGTGCCTTCTCCTTGATATGACACAAGTGCTATTCCATTTTTACTGTCAAATGAAAGTTCTTGTAAATAATATGTTGCATTTCCGCCTACTAGCATTCCAGCCGGAGAGATAACCACACAAGGTTCCTCTATTGCATGTTTTCTTTTTTCGTGATCTTTGATAGCAACTGCCTCATTAATGGCATCTGCAAACACTTTTGGATCTCTTAGATAATCTGGATGATTAAACATTATTTCATTTACTTTTAGTGCCATGCCATCCATTATGATTTTATGTTTAAAGTTTGAACTTCTTAAAATACATGCCATTTCTTGAGAGCGCTCAACTGAAAACGATGGAATGAATAGCACTCCTTTTCTGTCCATGACTTCATTTGCAAATTCAATTAATTCTATTTCAGATTCTTTTCTTGGTTTTTGTTCTGTCTGTGAATATGTACTCTCAATAATTAAAAGATCAATGTCTCCTACATCCAAGTCTGCTTCACGAAGCATTCTTGAGCCATGTGTTTTGATATCACCAGTATAGAAAAGACGTTTTTTCTGAGACTCTACTAATACAGCTCCACCTCCAACCACATGTCCTGTTTCTCTTAGTTCAAAAGTTGCATTACCTTTGGTAATTTTTTCTCTGAATCCTATCTCCTTTGCATTTCGCATCATATTGTTTAATTCAGGTAATCCAAACGGCTGAGCGTCTTTTGTAATTTTTAACATGTCTTCTATGAGTAACCTTGTTAAATCAAAAGTTGGTGGAGTTGCGTAAACATCAGTATTTCCACTTACAAACAGAGACGGTACATTTCCTGAATGATCAAGTTGTGCATGAGTGATAATAATTGCATCCAGATCTTTTGGCTTTACATGCAACGGATACTCTGGTGGCATTCCACGTTTTCCAAATAACACTCCATAATCTAATAATAGATTTGTTCCATCACAATTCACCAAAAAACCTGAACGTCCCACTTCGTTGGCAGCTCCTAAAACTTTAACTTCCAAGAAATAATTTGAATTTTTCTCTATGTTAAAACCTTCGTAGCACCGATACGATCATTATGCTTATCATATAATCGACAAAAGCTTTAATTAGTGTAAGCTAAGACTCGATCGTCATGGGAAGAAGCTTCCAAGAATGGTTAAAACAACAAGATCAAGCAGTAGTTGCCAAAACACGTGCAGGCGACGAAGCAAACAAACCACTTCTTAACCAACTTAACTGGATCTGGGTTAACAATCTCATGAATAAGAAAGCAGACCTAAATCCATCTTCAGCTGAATTACTTGACTGGGTAACATCTGGTCAAATTGATGCAATGAGAAAATAAACGTGCTAAACACGTTATCTTTTTGTTTTTTATTATTTTACTAGTTTTTCTTCATGAGGCCTCCCAGGAAGTCACCAGAAAGCCCTCAGCCCTGACCGCCTTGCAACGCTCCCACCACGAGCGGATGTTGGCCAGCCGGTCG
>JANPCQ010000032.1:0-17064 GCA_031431055.1 Nitrosarchaeum sp. | reverse complement strand
AGTATGAGACATTGCAGCCTTTGCGCCTTCAGGACTACGACCGGATTTGAGAACAATAACTGGTTTTTTGAGTTTTTTAGTAATATTTTTACAAACTTTGAGAAATTCCTGACCATCACCCATGTCTTCAAGATACATTACGATTACTTTGGTTTGATTGTGATTTGCTAACATTTTTAAAATATCGACTTCGCTCATTGCAGCTTTGTTTCCCATACTAATTACTGCAGAAAATCCAATTCCTTGCGCACTGGCATCTTCAACTAGTGCTGCACATATTGCACCACTTTGAGATACTAGTGCAATTTTACCAGACTTTGGAGTGACTTTGAGGAAAGTAGAATTCATCATTGTCTTTGGATCAAGATTCATTACTCCAAGACAATTTGGGCCAATGATTTGTATTTTGTATTTTTTAGCAATATCTTTTAGTTTCTGTTCTCTTTTTGCTCCTTCTTCATCTACTTCTTTAAAACCAGCAGTGATGATGATTACTCCCTTGACTTTTTTCTTACCACATTCCTCTAAAACATCTGCAACCAAAAGATTGTTAATTACAATTACTGCAAGATCAACAGGCTTTGGAATATCCAAGACACTCTTGTAAGCTGTTTTGTAAAATACAGTGGGTCTTGTAGGACTAACAGGAAAAACTGTACCTGTGAAACCGTTCATAATATTTGATGTAATGGTTGCTCCAACACTACCTCGTTTGTCAGATGCACCGATAATTGCTATAGATTTTGGTGAGAGAAAAACAGATTCGACCACGTTAATTTGAACTAAGGATTTTGTATAATAAAGTTATTCATAAAAATTTCTGATCTCTGTTTTTTAGCTTCCCAACATCTTTCCTGCCAAATTTTCTTTTCGTGGAACCCACAATAAAGTAATTTTAGAAAATTTCCCAATCAGAGACCACGCCTCACGTGCAAGTTCACGTAGCTTTTCATTATTTATTGCAAATTCGTGATTTAACTGAGAGATGGTATTTTTTGAATCGCTAAAAATTGTAATCTCTTCATAGTCCAAGTTTTTCAGTGCTGCAATAATTGCCATATATTCAGCCTGATTGTTTGTTATTTCTGGTTTTTTTTCATAAAAAGATTCGCCAGTCTCTTTTACAAAATAACCAAATCCTCCATTAGGACCGCCAGATCCATCTACGTATACATTAATTCCCATCTTTATACAACCTCGTCATTTTTACACTCAAATTAATTACTACCAAATAAATTATTATAGATATAATTTGCGATACAATAGAAGCAAGATATGCATCATAGTTTATGTTTAGAAAATAATATTGCAAGAACCATCTTGCTATAGAGTAAATAACTTCAGCTATTCCAAGTGAAGTTATAATTTTAATTAGATCATGTTTTAGTTTTGATTTATCAGTTTCTCCAGAGTCCAGCAAATATTTTTTTCGATTATCTAGATAATACAAACTACCAAATGTAGAAAAATAAATTGTATGATCAACAAGTAATGTGTAAGTAGTAATAAGATAATCTGCTTGATCAGATAGTATATGAGTGACAATTGCAGAGATCATAATTGATGCTGTAAAAGCAATAAAAATATTTTTGTTTAGCATAAAATATTGGCGATGTTTTTTTAACACAAAATTATTTAGTTTTCACTACAATTAAACTAAGACTAGTCCAAAGTGATTTTCAAAAATATCAATAATCCTGCAAGTTCTGCAATACCCACACCCAACATGTACGGAAATATTTCATACGAAAAAATTTGATCCATTAAAAAGTATGCAAATGCTCCAATAACATTATGAAGAAACAACATGCCTGCAACAACAATCATGCCTAATGGAAGCTGCGCTCTTGTCTTTACATACATTTTTCCAAAAATGTAAATCAAGACTCCAAGTACTATCATATTGATAATTGAAACAATAGACAACACTAGAGAGTTAGATTCCATTTAGAGAGAAGTGTCTCCTGATCTTTTATGTACTTTTATCCAGTTTTCCTTCAATTTCTTCGTGTCTCCATATTGGCCTCCAAAAATGCAGATATAAAATGCACAATACTATACTAACAGGCTTTTCTAAATGACTGTATTTAGAGGTCAGCAGATTTACGATTAGAAGAGATTGTATAATCTTGCGAGAGAAACTTTGTCAGCTGGATCTACTGTAGCAATTTTTCCATCCACTCTGACCTCATATGTTTCTGGATTGATCTCGATTTTTGGTGTAAGATCATTGTAAATCATATCTTTCTTGCCAATATTTCTACAATTTTTTACAGGAACCAACTTTTTACTGATTTTGACTTTGGATGCCAGTCCCAAATCAAGTGCAATTTGTGATGTAAATGTAACAGAGGTGGAATGTTTTGCCCCACCCATGGATCCAAACATTGGTCTATAGGAGATGGGTTCTACTGTAGGTATAGAACCATTAGGATCTCCCATTAGAGAATATGCAATCATTCCTCCCTTAATTATTAATTTTGGTTTGATGCCAAAAAATTGTGGCGTCCAAATTACAATGTCGGCAATTTTTCCAGGTTCTAACGATCCCACATATTGTGATATTCCATGTGTGATTGCAGGATTTATTGTGATTTTGGCAAGATATCGTTTAACTCTTAGATTATCATTTTCTCCAGATTCTTGTGCAAGTCTGCCTGTCATTTTTTTCATTTTATCTGCAGTTTGCCAATTTCTTGTTGTAACTTCACCTACTCGACCCATTGCCTGACTATCAGATGACATCATACTTAGAGCTCCAATGTCATGCAATACATCCTCAGCCGCTATTGTTTCACCACGAATTCGCGATTCTGCAAAAGAAACATCCTCGGGAACAGATGGATTAAGATGATGACATACCATCATCATATCCAAATGTTCTGATAACGTGTTTACTGTAAATGGTCTTGTAGGATTTGTCGATGATGGTAGAACATTTTTTTCACCAGCAATCTTCATTATATCTGGAGCATGTCCACCACCAGCACCCTCAGTATGATATGTGTGAATGGTTCTGCCAGCTATTGCATTTATTGTATCATCGACATATCCACATTCATTTAATGTGTCAGTATGAATTGCTACTTGAGTATCAGTTTTGTCTGCAACCCTTAGAGCAGCGTCAATGGTAGCAGGTGTTGTACCCCAATCCTCATGTAATTTTAAACCGCATGCACCACCTTCTATTTGTTCCATTAGTGCTGTCTCTTGGGAATCATTTCCTTTTCCCAAGAAACCAAAATTCAGTGGAAGATCATCAATTGCCTCAATCATTCTTTGAATATTCCAAGAGCCTGGAGTGCAAGTGGTAGCATTGGTGCCATCAGCAGGACCTGTCCCGCCACCAATCATTGTAGTGGTGCCACTACAAATTGCATGTATTGCTTGTTGTGGTGAAATAAAATGAATGTGAGTATCGATTGCACCTGGAGTACAAATTGTATGTTCTCCTGAGATTACTTCGGTGTTTGATGAGATAATCATATCAATTCCATCCATTATGTTTGGATTTCCAGCATTACCAATTCCTACAATAATTCCATCTTTGATTCCAATGTCGCCCTTGACTATACCCAAAATTGGATCCATAATGATTGCATTTGTAATTACAAGGTCAAGAGAATTTTCTCTTTTTATGCCACTTGCCTGACCCATTCCATCTCTAGCACTTTTTCCTCCACCAAAAACCACTTCGTCTCCATATACGAGAAGATTTTTTTCAACTTCAATTATCAAATCAGTGTCAGCAAGTCTTACTTTGTCACCAACCGTAGGACCAAAAAGGTCGACGTATGTCTTTCGAGGTATTTTCAGAGTCATGATTTGAAACCTCTTTGTTTTGATTTGTTTAGTGCATCATCCATTTTTTCATCCAAACTTCCGTTGACCAATCCAGAAAATCCAAAGACAATTCTTTTTCCGGCATACTCTACAAGTTCTACTTCTCTTGAATCACCTGGCTCAAATCTAACAGATGTACCTGCGGGAATATTTAGATGGAATCCGTAGGAATTTTTCCTGGGAAAAGATAGTGCTTTGTTTACCTCAAAAAAATGAGTGTGCGATCCTACTTGTATTGGTCTATCACCAGTACTTGTTACTAGAATTTTTACAGTCTTCCTATTTTCATTAGCAACGATTGGTTGATCTGAAATAAAATATTCTCCGGGAATCATTTTTTACACTATCGGGTTATGTACTGTTACAAGTTTTGTTCCGTCTTCAAATGTGGCTTCGACTTGAATTGTATGAATAAGTTCAGATACACCAGGTAATACATCGTCTCTTCTTAGCACTTTATTTCCAGAGACCATAAGATCTGAAACTGTTTTTCCATCACGTGCACCTTCAAGTATATGATCTGTAATCAATGCAACTGCTTCTGGATGATTTAATTTCAAACCTCTTTCCTTACGTCTCTGCGCCAATTGTGCTGCAACAAAAATACTAAGTTTATCAAGATCTTTAGGGGTAAACATCATACAATTAGATATGAAATTGTTCTATTTATTACTTGAAACCCATAAATACAAAAAGATAACTTGAGGCACACAGTAGATTTACCGTGCTAAGCTCAGTATCAATTGTAGGAAATATTTTTACTGAAAACGGATCACAGATTCTTAAGGAAAAAGTATTTGAAAAATTACAAATATCACGTAATGATTTAGAGAAAAATAGACTTCGCAGAACAACAGACAAAGGCACAGATGTTTCCATAGTATTGGAACGTGGTTTCAAATTACAGCATGGCGATATTCTCAATCATGATGAAAGTTTCATAGTTATTTATCAGACTCCGGAAAAAGTTATCACAGTAAAAACAAAAGAGGATTCTTTTGAATTGATGGTATTATTGGGTCACATAATTGGAAACAGACACAGACCAATTTCATTAGAAAATAGAACAGTGACATTTCCCATACAAGCAGAATCAGAGTTAGAAATTTTTGAAAGACTATTCACTCCCATAATAGGAAAAATCGAGATGAGTATTGAAGAAAAAATCTACATGCCAGACCAGAGGATGAATGTTCATGAACACTGACTATATGCAAGACTTGGGGATGATACAGATGTCAGACTCTTTCTTTCCCACAGGACTTTACGCCAACTCAAACGGTCTTGAAAGTATTTTTCAAAATAATAAAAAAATCACGCATCTTGAAATTGGAAAAATTATTGAGACTCAACTAAAACAACAGATTGGCCCTACAGATTTAGTAGTAATGGAAAATGCATTGAAATTTGCAAGTACAAAAGAATTTGATAAGATATCAGAACTTGATATGAAAATTAATTCAATAAAAAATATCAAGGAAGTCAGAGAAGCTTCCAAAAGATCTGGAATTCAGTTGGCAAGATGCATCAAGGAATTTGTAGAAGATGAAATTCTTGATGAATATCTGAAATTTCATCAAAAAGGAATGATAAACGGATCGTACTCAGTTAGCTTTGGTCTGTGTGCTAATGCCTTGGGAATTAGTCCTCAAAAGGCAGGTTTGATGTTTCTGTATGGTTTCATAGTAAGTATAGTTGGTGCAGCATCAAGAATGGGAATAACTCAGCACTATCAAGCTCAAAAAATAATTCATGAGTTAAAGCCACTAATTATCCAAATTGTAAGTGAAAGTATTGATAAATCTACAAAAGAGATTTGGCAATTTGCACCTCATTTAGAGATTTTACAAATGCATCATGAAAGAATGGATTCTAAGATGTTTATTACGTAAACAAAGGAGTTTGGCAAATGACTGAGAGAATACCAAGACTAGGAATTGGAGGACCAGTAGGTTCTGGCAAAAGCATGTTAATTGAGAAAGTTGTTCCAGTATTGGCAGCCAAGGGATACAGCATTAGTATAATTTCAAATGATGTTATTTCAAAAGAAGATGCAGATAGGATGAGAAAGAATTTGGCAACAGATAGAGGATTATTGCCAGAAAATCTTGTCATTGGTATTGCCACTGGAGGATGTCCGCACACTGCAATTAGAGAAGATCCATCAATTAACATCTCAGTAATAGAAGAAATTGAAGAAGAACACCCCGAATTAGATCTCATCATAATAGAAAGTGGGGGAGACAACATTATGACCACCTTTAGCCCGAGCCTTGCAGATTATTTCATTTACATAATTGATGTTGCTGGAGGAGACAAATATCCAAGAAAGGGTGGTCTTGGAATAGAAAGCTGCGATCTACTTGTGATAAACAAAATTGATCTTGCACCACATGTGGATGCAGATCTTAATGTAATGGAACAAGATGCCGTACGTATTCGTAAAGATAAACCGCATGTTTTTGTCAATTGTAAAAATAACACTGGAATAGACAAGGTATCAGAACATATAATCAGGGATCTTCTTTTTGACAGTCCCCCAAAAGTTACATTATCAAATAGGCAAAAGTAAATGGACAGAGTAGATTTTTCAAATATAGAAGAAGCTTCAGATGAAATGCTTCAACATAATGAAGAGATAAAGCAGCTTGGAGTAGGCAAGTCTGGAAAAAATGGCAAGTTGAAAATAGTTTTGGATATAGAGCCATCTTCTGGAAAAACGAGAATAAAGGAAAAAGAATCGGTGTTTCCACTTAGTGTTCAAAAGGAGATGTACTATGATCAGTTTCAACCCAAGATGACTCATGTCTATATTGTGTCTAGCTCCGGCGGAATTTTACAAGGAGACAAATACACAATTGATATAATTTTGGAAAAAAATGCATTGGCCCACATAACAACACAAGGAGCTACAAGAGTTTATGGTATGAATGTAAGTAACGCAATTCAAGTGGTGAATGTATCACTTGATGATGGTGCATATCTTGAATTTATTCCAGACCAGATAATTCCCTACAAAAATTCTAGATTCTATCAAGAGATCAACTTTAAAGTGCATGATAATGCCACAATGATTTACTCTGAGATCATAAGTCCGGGAAGAATCGGTATGGGGGAGATTTTTGATTATGAAATATGTTATCTCAGGTCAATAGGAAAAAATCACAAAGACGAATTAAGATTTACAGATTATACTAAAATCGAGCCTAAAAAAATGAATTTACGAGATTTTGGAGTATTAGAACAGAAACAAATTACTGCCACTATGTATATTCTGGCAAAAAGAAAAGACGTTGAAAAAATAATTCAAACTTTAGAAAATGACATTAAAAATTCTTTAGAAATTGAGTTTGGTTGGTCTACTATGACAAAAGAAAATGGAATATTGCTACGAATTCTTGGAAATACAACAAGGGATGTTATTAGACTAGTTTATGACATAACAAAAATAGTCAGAAAAACAATACTCAATTCAGATTTTCATGAAATACGAAAAAATTGAGAAAAGATTAGATTTTTTTAATTGCAAGATTAGATGCTAGTAATGTTCCATCCAAAAAAACTCCCACTAGTTACAATATTGTATAAAATGTCAATGCCTATTATGATACTTAGTGAGCCAACTGAATAACGCAAAATCTTGTTGATTCGTTCAGAATAAACTGAAAGTGAAAACGGTAATCCTATAGCACTGCTTACCAACATCATTCCAACAATTGATCCTATTCCAAAAACCAGAATAAATGATAAAATAGTTTGTAAATCATGCAATGTTGAAAGCGCCAAAACCACTAGACTTCCACTTCCTGCTAGTCCATGAATACAACCGATAATGTATGATTTGTGTCCGTGACTGTGTACTTTATCATGTGTATGAGGGTGTGTATGAACTACATCGTCATGAGTATGAGTGTGAATGTGTTTTTCTCCAACTAATCTTCTGTTAAGATATGTAAAGACTCCAAGAATTACAAGCATTACACCTACTCCAAATTCAAAATTACTAAACATTTCATTTGGAATATTCATCGAGAATACAAAAATTAACAAACTTACAAGAACTAGTGAGGAAGTATGTCCAGCTCCCCATAATGCACCTAGAATTGAGCTTTTAATAGCGCCTGAGCTAATCTGTCGAAAAAATGATAAACTTTTTTGTGTTGATTTTGAGTTTTGTGTCGCTACAGCAACAACATGATCAGGCTCAAATGCATGGAAAAGACCTATCACAAATCCAGCAACAAGGACAAAGAGAGGAGTTGCTGTTGGAAGTTGTTTGATTAGTTCTTCTATCATAGTTTTTACCTTTAATTCAAGTAGATTTTAGAATATAATCCGAAATTTGGATTGGTGTATTCAAAACAATAAATTTCATGTATCCATCATCAAGCATGACCTCAAAAGACATTTGTCTCATAGTTTCAGGAACTCCGATCATTACTTGTTCTGGACTTAAGAGTTGTGATGCATTTTTCTGAATTTGTTCAATTGGGATATCATTACGAAGTTCAGAAACAATAAACGCAGAATACACAAGAATAGCTTCATTGATATTGATTTTAAGATTATTATCTAGTCTATCTTTTGTCATAATCGCCGAGTTGATGAAAATTTCCTCATCTGATTTGCTAGAATATTGGTAAACTTTTGTAAAAGGAGAGGTATCAGGTTCTCCTTTTACTGTTATCTTGATGTAGATCAATCCCGTTTTGGAATTTGTGCACGTGGGCCATCACTAAAGTGATATGTATTTCCAGTTCCACGGTAATTGTGTGGTCGTACAGGATCACCATTTTGTAAGCCTCTCTTTGTAAGTGACAAACCAGCTAATAGTTCTATAATGAGTCTTTGTCCAAGTCCAGAGGTGATACCTCCATTGTATGAACTGTTATCACTTACATCATAAGCAGGAGCTACCTCCACAAGATCCATTGCAAATCTATTAGGATCAAATGATTTTGATAATAATCTTACCATTCTCATTCCTTCTCTTGAGGTAAGACCATTTGGTTCTGGTTCACCTGTACCTGGTGCATAAGAAGGATCAAAAGAGTCTATATCCCAACTAAGATAAACCGCATCGGTTCCATCATTAGCTCTATCTGCTATCTCCTTAGCAATCATGTCAATTCCCAATTCTTCAACATCTAGCATTGTAAACCATTGGAAATCTTGGTCTGCCATCCATTTATACAAATCACGTCCTGGCCAATATCCTCTTGGTCCTACCAAAGTGTAATTTTTTCCTTTCAAACAGCCCATTTCCATTATTCTTCTAATATGTGCTCCATGATCATACTTGTAACCTGTAAGGCCTTGTGGTGCACAATCGGCGTGAGTATCAAAGTGAATCATACCAATATTTTTATATTTTTTAGCAAATGCACGAACATTTGCAAAAGTAATTGAGTGATCTCCACCTAACATGACAGGGATTCCTTCTGCATCAAGAACTTCCTTGACTTTTTTTGTCATTCTTTTGTGTGATTCTATTACATCCCCAGGTGAAACTTGTACGTCACCATAATCAACAGTTCTAAAAGTTCCAAATGGATCTGCTCCTGTCTCAATATTAAATCGCTCATATGGTGGTGATGGAATAGTAGACGCTGCACGAATTGCACGTGGACCATAACGTGCACCAGGACGAATCGTTGTTCCAAAATCAAAAGGTTCACCTATAATAGCAACGTCTGGTTTTGCATTAATTAATTCTTGATGTGATCTTATCCAAGGTAAATGTAAGAATGTGTTGATACCAACAAATGGTGCAACATCAGCTCCATTGAAATCATCACCATAAAATTCCATTCCCATTTTATATCCACAAATCTATTACAATTTAATAATTAAGCATTTTAGGTAAACTACGTATTTAATTTACCAATTTGATAAATGTGGTATTGAAACATAGAAGAATTAGAAAAAATATGCGTAGATTACGTGTTTTTAATTACATTTTATTTATCTCAAAAAATTATCAAATAAAAAATCGTCTATAGTAATTTAATCACAAAAATTTGATACTAAAACTAAAATAGATTTAGGTTAGAAATAATTTTACAAAATTTTTATACATGTAGACACATTACGAATGTATGACAAAGGTCAGTTCAAAAGAAGAAATAGAAAGAGAATCTAAAAGAGTAATTTCTGCCCTGTATGGAAATGTGAGTGATTTTCGAGTCAATGAAACGTTTCAAATTCCTGAAAAAGGACCAAGAGAGGCATGGGATGTTCAAGTTAATTTCATGAAAGACCATCTAAAATATACTGTAGATCTTGAAATACAGGAAAAAGATGGTGAAGTCACCAATGCACGATTATTAGATACAAAGACTCCACTTTAAATTTTTTTAGCATTTTTAAAATCTAAATTACTAGAAAAATTTGTTAGTGTTAGAATTTCCTGTGCTGTTTGGATTTTGTTAAATAATTCATTAAGGCATATGTCAGCAAATTTTTCAAATGTTGGTATTGGATATTTCAGTTTACTATCAACTTTAAATTTTACATACTCTTCTTGAAGCCATTCAAAATCAGATTCTTTTAACCGAATTACGTGATTTTGAGCATCAAGTTTTGATTCAAACAAATTTGCCAGAAAATAACTTGTAAATGTAGTAAAACATTTGACATGATATTTTTGTTCATATTTTTCCTTCAACTCTTTATAATTTTCTTTTAGCCAATCATCTACATCTAATCTAATAGTAATAGAATTGTAACGTCCAGATGAATCTAATTTAATATTATGTAAGTTTACACTATAATATCCACGTTTAACTTCATTCATCAGAATTATTAGTGTACTAGGAAGAAACATACCTGGATAATATGTATCAGTGATGTTATGCAATCTTGCTAGAAGGTCAGGCTTTAATCCGATGGTAGAGTAACCTTTGCCAGGCATATGATAAACTTGGAATAGAAGCTTATATAATTTTCAAATAGATAAATGAAATTATTTTTGTTTAAATTTTTATTATTCTAAGAAAGAATCAAAATAATTTAATTCTAATTGGGCCTATGATAATTCTTGTGTAAAAAGAATCAAATTCTCTAGACTGTCTAATCACACTCAGAGAAATAAAATTATAACAAAACTGCATATGTTTTTGATGTATTGTGGGGTTTTAAGACGAATTATAGGTACAAAATTTTGGGACATGACGATAATTATTATTCAATAGTTAAAATTTATGAAAATTATTTCTTCTTCAAGTCTCGTATTATAAGAATAACTATCCACAATGATGCAATTACAATTATTCCCACTCCAAGTCCCACAGTAAAGGGTTGTGAAGTTTTAAACTGAGTTAGGCCAATACCCAATATAATCAATATTACTGCAATCATGTTTTGCTTACTTACCATTGAAAAGCATAATATTACCAAATTAATAAAACTTCCAATAAATTACTGTGTATATTGATAAGTTGAAAAAATTCTTAAATGTAATAAAATTTTTAGTTTAGTTACCAATAGATAAGAAATAAATCTTCAATAAGCCTAAACATAACTAGTATTCATGAATGTTAGATTTTTAAAAAATTCAAACGAATCTATTAGTATGGGAATTTCTTTTTCTAAAAAAAATAATTTTAAAGAGGCAATATCATGCTTCGATAAAGTTCTAGAAACAGATGCAAATAGTATTGTTGCATGGTTACATAAAGGATTAGCTCTTAAAGAACTTGGAAGAAATGAAGAAGCTATCGCAAGTTTTGATAAAGTTCTAGAGATGGAATCAAATAATTCTAGTGCACTATACAATAAAGGACTTGCATTGGGTAAGCTTGGAAGAAATAAAGAAGCTATATCATGCATTGATAAATCTATAGACATAGAATATAATGATTCATTAAATTTGTATGCTGAGGGTAACGAACTTAAAAAGTGTGGTAAATATGATAAAGCACTTTCTTTCTATACCAAGGCTTTGGAAAGCAATCCAAATAATGTTGATGCATTAATCGCGAAAGGTTTTGTACTTGATTTACTTGGAGTACCACCAAAGGGTGTTATACTTTTTTTTGACAAAGCTTTGCAAATTGATCCAAGCAATGTTGAATCTCACCTTCACAAAGGTTTCTTATACAATAGGATAGGAAAATATCAGGAAGCAATAGCATGTTTTGACAAAGCATTGGAAATTGAACCCGATAATGTTCGTGCATTATATAGTAAAGGGGTAACCCTACATTTTTTAAAAAAATATGAAGAGGCTATTTCATATTGTAATAAAGCCTTGGGAATTAACCCCAGACATGTCAAGGCACTATGTACAATGGTTTGGGTTTTGGCTCATCAAAAAAAGTATGAAGCTGCATTGATTCATTGTGATAAGGCTATTGAAATTGAGCCAGAATATGAGTATGTATTAAGTTACAAAGCTTATTTGCTTTTTGAATGCGATAGATTGGATGAGGCCTTAAAATACTATAATAGAGCACTGGAAATTGATCCAAATAACATTAGATCTTTGTATTATAAAAATAAAATACTAGATAGAATAGAAAAGAGTAAAAAAAGATCATTTCTTAACAAGTTTAGACACCAATATTTCAATAATGAATTAACTAAATAGAAATTTGTGGTAGTTTTTAATAATTTAATTTGAATTAAGTAGCTTGGCTACTAGTTCCCTGTTGACTAGCATGGAAATGTTTCAAGTCTTCACCTGATATTACATCTTCTTCTGGAGGAACATAATCATTAACATCATGTCTTTCTTTACCTGGCCATTTCTTCTGAGTTGCAAGAGCTACTATGATAAAGAGTGTAAAAGATACAACTGGGGGTATCATTGTATCTAAACCTGCTAACTCTACCGGCATAACAAAGAACAATACTATTCTAAGTAATGTACCAACAATAAGTGATACTATAGCTGCTGGCATGTTGGCTTTTTTCCAGAATAATCCTAATGTCAATGGAGCAAGAGCGCCAGCAAATACAACATCAAATGCAAGAATCAAGTATATTCCAGGTTGAGGCATAGCGTAACCAAGTGCAAGTGCAGCTATCATAACTGGAATGACAGATATTCGAGTTATCGCAAGTAATTTGGAATCACTCCAAGTGCCTTTACCTAACCATCTTTGTCGGATAATTCTTTGAAGTAAATTTCTGGAAATTACTGCAGATACAGCAAGCATACCGCCGTTTGCAGTAGACATTGAAGCTCCAAGAACTCCCATTAACAGTGCCGCTCCTATTGCAAATGGCATATGATTGAGAGCTAACTCTGGTAGTGCAGTATAGGGATCTGCAAGTCCCGGTACAAAGTGAAATGCTATAATTCCCAACATGCCAATTGGTATCACAGTAAAGAATGTGAGTCCTGCTCCCATGAAAGCTCCTCGACGTGCTGTATTTGGATTTTTTGCTGCAAATACTCTTTCCATAAAGTCCAACGCAACTATATCACCTAATCCTAATGCCAGTATTCCAGCCCAATTAATCAAAGCACCATTTGCAGTATCAAATAGTCCAGAAAGATCAAGAAATTCAGGCGGAGCACTAGCTAGGATTGTGTCAAATGAAACTCCAGAAAATCCTCCTGCAAAGAAAATAAATGCTGCCCAAAATGAACCAATTGCAAGATATATCTGGAAAATATCAGTATATGCAGAAGCAAATAATCCTCCTGCAACGGTATACGTTAAGACTACTAATGCTGCAATAACAATTGCCAATAAGAAAGGTATCCCTAAAACAGTTTGTAAGATAAAACCACTTGCAGCAAAATTCCCAGCAACCAGTATAGTGAAACTAACTATCATCAAGATACCAGAAATTCCTTCTGAAGCATTTCCATATCTTCTGAAATAGTAATCAGGTAAAGTAAACAGAGATATTTTGTTGAGTCTTTTTCCATAGACCAAACCAGTAAGAAGAAGGCAAATACCGAGTCCAATTGGTATGACAGCTCCTGCCCAGAAACCAAATTGGTAAATCAGTGCGACAGCTCCAAGTGATGAATTACCATCAACTGATTGTGCAACTAGCATAGTTCCAACCATAAATAAAGGCAGACTTTTTCCTGCAACGATTAATCTTTTACCACTTTTTTTTACAAGCTTGTACGTTAAAGTTCCAATCACTAAAGATATAACAAGAAAAGCAATTATGGCTATCCCATAACCTGTTATCTCTGCCATGATTTACGTTAAATTAAAATTATATAAGTATTAAAAAATCAGGGATTATACGTTTTTGAATTGAAAATAATACAAGAATTGTCTCTTTACAAGGAAAAAATACAATAATTACTAAAAAATTACGTATTATACGTTTTATAAACAAAAATAATATGGATAAGACAATTTGCTAAGAAAAAATCAAAACAATTACTAAAAAAATAGTAAATATATGAAAAATACATCTGGACCTTTTTACACTTATAGCTAAAGTGCATCTCAAGTAATACACTAATAAATTAAGATTTTTTGGAATTTAATTTTTTTGAAGATATACTTTAATATTTTAAGAAATGTCCTAATTGGGTGAAGTATCCTGGCCTGCTTAATCATGATATGGCACGAGTTGGAATAGAAGAATCCAGAAAATTAAATTTAATTGTAGGTGGAATGGTTACAAACGCAATTAAGACATCTTTTGGTCCTCGTGGGATGGAAAAAGTTTTCATTGATATTCTTGGGGAAGATACTATCACAAAACATGGTGGTGCATTTTTGAGAAAGATTGATGTTACACATCCAGTTGCAAAAGCTATCATCGAGGGAGTTAATACTGTTGATACTCATGTAGGTGATGGAACTATTTCTACAGCAATTTTAATTGGAATGTTACTAAAGAAATCACAGGAATTATTGAAAATGGGAATATCTCCAACAACAATTATCAAAGGTTATGAAAAAAGTTTAGAATTTGCATTAGATATACTTGATGAAATTAAAAAGGAAGAAAGGTTTACTGACAAAAAAATCATGCATAGTCTTGCTACGTCATGTTTAGCAGGAAAAGCAGTTACTAGTTTAGTATCTGATGACATATCGATTACAAATCTAATTGTAGATGCAGTTTGTAGCGTTACTAATTTCCAAAAAAAAGAGATTGATATAGACGATATAAAGATTGAAGAAAAAGCAGGAAATGCAAATAGCATTCAATTAGTGTGGGGAGCATTAATTGATAAAACAATTGATAATTCTGCTATGCCAAGAAGTATTGAAAATGCAAAAATTCTCCTATTAAATGAGCCTCTAGAAATAATGCGTACAAAAACAGATGATCAAATTGAAATAAATTCACCTGAACAAATGACACTTTTTTTGAATCAAGAAACGATAGACATACATGCAAAGATAAAAAAAATTGTTAATTCTGGAGCTAATGTAGTAATATCCAGAAAAGGAATTAATTCCATCGCACAGGAATATCTAGCAAAAGCAGGAATAATTTCAATGCGAAGAGTCAAAATGAATGATCTTTTCTGGATTGAAAAATCCACAGGTGCTAAAATATGTAAAAATTTAGAAGATATTTCCAAGGATGAATTAGGATTTGCAAAGAAAGTATATGAAAAAAATGTTGGAGGTGACAAAATGGTGTTTATAGAAGGATGCAGGAACCCCAAGTCTGTAACTATTTTACTGAGATGTAATTCCAAGCGTTATCTAGATGAATTTCACAGGGATGCACTGAATGTAATTTATGTTCTACGAAACTTTATCGAGAATTCATTTATTGTTCGTGGTGGAGGTTCTACTGAGGCAATTATTGCAAATAAAATCAGGGATCAAAGTACAACAGTTGTAGGTCGGGAACAAATTGTGATTGAGAAATTTGCAGACGCAATAGAAGAGATCCCAATAACCCTGGCAAGAAATGTAGGTATGGATCCAATAGATACATTGACTCAGTTGAGATCAAAATATGCAAATTGTCCCAAAGGCATACTCAAATGGTATGGCATAGATTCTGAAAAAAGAAAAGTTTCAGAAATATTTCCAAATGAAGTTATTGAGACACTAGTAGTAAAACAACAGATCATTAAAACAGGAATTGAAGTAACAAATATGATATTAAAAGTAGATGATATATTTATGAAAGATGAAATTGACAATACTCATTGTCATATTGATGGAGTTGTTCATGCACATCATGATGGTGGAAAAGCACATGACCATTTTGAACAAGAAGGACTAGAACAACGACAGATGCATCATTATTACTAGGAAATTAAAAAAACTATGAGAACAAAGGTTTAAAATTCAAAATAATATGAGAAATTAACTGTGGATACTGAGAATGATAATTTTGTATACTATAACGATATTTTTAATTTTATAAATGAACATAGGCCTGATTGGGAGAGATTAACAGATGGTGATAAAGTCAAAATTAAAACTAATGAACACACAGTAAAATTTGAATTTCTAGAACAACTAAAGAAAAAATACAATTTCAGAATCACTGAAGTAACATTTTCTGATTATTATGGTATCGTATTTTCAATAGAAAGACAATAAAGAAATTAATTTTTTATATAAAATAGTTTACATGGTTTACTTGTTAGAATCTACTAAACACGTTTAGCTATTTTATTCTAGCAAGAAGTGCAGAATAAATAAACGGCAAAATGGTGGTTATTTCTGCGTGTATTGTAGTTTGTTTTGCATTTTGAGTAACCTTGCCCCATGAAATTGCTTCTCTGACTAGAGCCCCACTTAAGCTTCCGTCAAATTCTTGGGCCGTAGTAATGTAGACAGCATAATCAAGACCATCTCTATATTGATTCCACCAAAGAGTGTGATGTTTTGATATTCCACCACCCAACATGAGAGAACCAGATTTTTTTGCTTTAAAAACAAGTGAAGATAAAAGTTCACTGTCAGCTATAACATTGAGTTTGAAATCATTATGTTTTTGAGTAAATAGCCAGATCTGACTACCTACTGCACCATCTACTATTCCAGGTACTATTACAGGTATATTGTTCTTGTAGGCATAATACAAGAATGAACCTTCTCCAAGGTTTTCGCCTATCATTCTTGTAATATCTGCAGTAGACATCTCTTTTTTACCAGATTTGTAAGCAGCTTCCAAAAATATTTGCATCTTTTCTTCAATTATTGGCCCGTAGCTTTCCATAGGGACAAGCACATTGCCCAATCGATGAATGTTCTTTTTTAAAAGTTCTGCATCATCTAGAGTAAATGATCCCTCCAGATAATTTGAGAAATATCTTGC
>JANPCQ010000031.1:0-2533 GCA_031431055.1 Nitrosarchaeum sp. | reverse complement strand
TATGAAATTATTAGATAGATTTGATATAAAAATTATATTTTTATTGTTACCAGATCATATGATCGTTATATTTTGTATCTTTTCATTATAATTTATGAAATTTTTACAGACTAGTTTTTTGTAATTTCTCTGCCAAGCAGACTTTTGTACAATGATATTGCTGCATTTTCATCTTTTGATCCCACTATAACTGCAGAGCCTTTTTTCATAAAACTTACAGAAAGATCATTTGTCCTCATTGACAATCCCAAGTTACCAAGATTTTCTACAATGAATCCTTGTTTTTTTGCAATAATAGTAATGTTGTTTGTATCAATATCAAATGTCTCAGTAGGAGTAATGGAATAGGTTCTCTTTCCGCGATTTCTTCCACATAATTCTTCTAAGATTAGTTCTTGTTTTGGTGAAATTGTAATTTTTCCTGTTCCACAAATTGGACACTCTTCAGCTCTAAATGTTCTAGTACTGGTAAAGTCAAGATTTTCTAAATCAATATGAAGAATTCTTTGTGATAGGCTTGGTTTTTTTCCAGTAATAATTTTTACAGCTTCTGATACTTCAATTCCTCCGACAATAGAAAGTATTGATGGATGAACTCCCTCAATACTACAAGTTGGCATTGTATCTTCGTTTAGTTCAGGAAACATGCAATAGTAACATGCAGATTCTTTTGGGAGAACTGTAAATACTTGTCCTGATACTCCAACTGCAGCACCTGTAACAAATGGAATTCCAAATTTAACACATGCTTTGTTTAGTGCATATCTTGCATTAACACTATCAAGTGCATCAATTACAACATCACATCCTTCAATCACTTCAAGTGCAGTATAGTCATTTACTGAAATGGCCAAGGCTTCTATTTTACAATCAGAATTTAATTTTTTTAATTTTTTTGCAGCAACTTCTACTTTTACTTGGCCAACATCTGATTCATCAAATAATGTTTGACGATGTAAATTGGATAATTCTATTACATCTCTATCAACAATTCGCAAAGTACCAACACCCATTGCAGCTAGTCTGGATATAATTGGATTCCCCAAACCACCAGTGCCAACAACACATACTTTGGAATTTTTTAGTTTTAGTTGCCCAGTATAACCAATTTCTTCTAGCATTACTTGTCTTGAAAATCTATCTAGTTCTTTTGCAGATAGTTCATTAGAACCTCCAGCAACTGCAGGTAAAATATACACTTCATCTCCATCATTTAGAATAGTATTCATACCATCAGAAAATTTTGCATTTTTTCCATTAATGTAAATATTAATCAAAGAGCGAGGAGATCCATCACCTTCTAAGACTCGTCTCTTAAAGTCATCACCCATAATTTCAGATATTTTTGTAAACGCACTGATTAGAGAATCAGCTGAGATCTCTGTTTTTCTCTCCCCACCCCCTTGATTTAGTACTGATGGAATTGTAAATGTGATATTTGCCATTCTAGTTTACTACCGCCGATATTTCTTTGATATTTGCCTTCATTATTTTTGGTTTTGGTAAAACTTCCATTATTGCCTCAGTTGCTTTTAATCCATTTCCAGTAACATAGCACACTACCGAGTCATTTTTGTCAATTTTTCCCTGCTCTACCATCTTTTGAAGTACAGCGACAGAGACACCACCTGCAGGCTCTGTGAATATTCCTTCAGTTTTTGCCAAAAGCAATATTGCATCTAAAATTTCTTTATTGTTGCATTCTTCTGCAAATCCATTGTACTGCTGTAATCTTTTCAAAACGTATCTGCCATCACCAGGATCACCTATTGCCAAACTCTTTGCAATGGTATCAGGATATTCTACTGGAATCACTTCCTTGCTGTTTTTCTTAAATGCATCAACAATAGGTGCACATCCATGTGGTTGTGCTGCTATCATGTGCATGTTTGAAATATCATTTAGTAATGAAACTGTTTGTAATTCTTCGAATCCTTTGCAAATTGCATTTAACATTGCACCGCTTCCTACAGGAACTATGAGGTGATCAGGAACTTGCCAGTCAAGTTGCTCTGCAACTTCGTATGCAAGTGTTTTGGAGCCTTCTACATAATGAGAACGCATGTTAATATTTACAATTCCAATTCCTTTACTATCACCAATCTGTGCAGCTATTCTATTTGCATCATCATATGTTCCATCCACTGCAATGTAATTTGCGCCATAAGATAATGCCTGTGCAATTTTTGCCATCTCAATATTACTTGGTGCAAATACATGACATGGTAATCCAGCTTTAGCTGCATGTGCTGCAGTTGCAGATGCTAAATTGCCAGTAGATGCACAACCTACTGCAGATAATCCAAATTCCTTTGCCTTTGATATGGCAACACCTGCTGGTCTGTCTTTAAATGAAAATGTTGGATTTACAGAATCATTTTTGATGTAAAGATTGTTCAATCCTAATTTTTTTCCAAGATTATCAGCTTTGATAAGAGGTGTCATTCCTGCACCAATACTGACAATATTAGATTTGTTTTCTATTGGTAATAATTCAAAATATCTCCAGTATGTGTGTTCACGATTTGTAAAT